>NZ_JAKWFH010000025.1:0-104743 GCF_029522185.1 Burkholderia sp. IO2
GAGTCAGCGAATTTCATAGGGGCCCGCAGCGGCAGTACTGGCTGCAACAAGGCCGGATATAGAGCTGCAGCCCATCCTGTCTGTCTGAACACACGAAAACTGTTGCAAACGGGACGCGTTCATATAGATCACGATGAAACACACGGCCACCCTGAAACTCGCGTTCGCACTCGCGTGCGCCATCGGCTCCGGCGCGGCGCTCGCCGATGCGCCGACGCTGCGCTTCGGCCTCGAAGCGCAATATCCGCCGTTCGAATCGAAGGCGCCGAACGGCGACCTGCAGGGCTTCGACATCGACGTCGGCAACGCCGTCTGCCAGACGGCGAAGCTGTCGTGCAAATGGGTCGAGACGTCGTTTGACGGGCTGATCCCGGCGCTGAAGGGCCGCAAGTTCGACGCGATCAACTCGGCGATGAACGCGACCGAGCAGCGGCGCCAGGCGATCGACTTCACGACCATCATCTATCGCGTGCCGACCCAGCTGATCGCGCGTACCGGCAGCGGGCTGCTGCCGACGCCCGAATCGCTGAAGGGCAAGCGCGTGGGCGTGCTGCAGGCGTCGATCCAGGAAACCTTCGCGAAGGCGCACTGGGAGCCGGCCGGCGTCGCGATCGTCGCGTACCAGGACCAGAACCAGGCGTATGCGGATCTGGTCGCGGGCCGCCTCGACGCGACGCTCGTGCTCGCGCCGTCCGGCCAGCGCGGCTTCCTGTCGCGCCCGGACGGCAAGGGCTTCTCGTTCGTCGGCCAGCCGGTGCACGACGACAAGATCCTCGGCAGCGGCATCGCGTTCGGCCTGCGCAAGGGCGACGATGCGCTGAAGGCGAAGCTCGACGCGGCGATCGACAAGCTGAAGGCGGACGGCACGGTGAAGTCGCTCGGCCTCAAGTATTTCGGCGATATCGACATCTCGACGAAGTAAGCGGGGCCGCGCACGATGCCGACCCCGAACCCGACCGTCGCGGGCCGCGCACCGGACGGCAGGCCGTTGCCGGACGACGCCGTCGATGCGGTGCTCGCCGCCGAACTGGGCGACGCGCTCGTCACGCGCGCGGCCGATATCGATCCACGTTACTTCACGGCGTACAACGAGCCGGCCGGTGTGCGGCCGCGTGCGCTGGTGCGCCCGCGCAGCGTCGACGACGTGTCTCGCGCGCTCGCGCTGTGCATGCGGCTCGGCCAGCCGGTCGTGCCGCAAGGCGGGCTGACCGGGCTCGCGCGCGGGGCGGTCGCGCTGGGCGGCGAGGTCGTGCTGTCGATGGAGCGCTTCGCGGGCATCGAGGCGCTCGACGCGGCGGCCGGCACGATCACCGTGCGCGCGGGCACGCCGCTGCAGACCGTGCAGGACGCCGCGGAAGCGGCGGGCTTCACGTTCGGCGTCGATCTCGGCGCGCGCGGCTCGTGCCAGATCGGCGGCATGCTCGCGACCAACGCGGGCGGCACGCGTGCAATCCGCTACGGAATGATGCGCGAGCAGGTGCTGGGGCTCGAAGCGGTGCTCGCGGACGGCACGGTCGTGTCGTCGATGAACCGGATGCTGAAGAACAACGCGGGCTACGACCTGAAGCAGCTGTTCATCGGCAGCGAAGGGACGCTCGGCGTCGTCACGCGCGCGGTGCTGCGGCTGCATCCGTTGCTCGCGGCGCCGGCCACGGCGCTCTGCCGCGTGCGCGACTACGACGCGGTGGTCGCGCTGTGGAACCGCGTGCGCACGCTGCCGGAAGTCGTCAGCTTCGAGGCGATGTGGCCGGCGTTCTACGACTACGTCGCGCGGCATACGCCCGGTGTGTCGGCACCGTTCGTCGGCGACGGCGGTTTCGTGGTGCTGATCGAATGCGCGACGAGCGCGCCGGGCGGCGATGCGCATCATGCGCTCGAAACGGCGCTCGCCGCGGGGTTCGATGCAGCGCTCGTCGACGATGCGGTACTCGCGACTTCCGAGCGGCAGGCGCGCGATTTGTGGACGCTGCGCGAAGGCCTCGCGATCGATGCGCTGCCCCATCTCGTCAACTTCGACGTGAGTTTGCCGACCGGCGAACTCGGTACGTTCGCCGAGCGCTGCGAGGCGGCGTTGCGGACGCGCTGGCCGGCGCTCACGTGCCTGTTCTTCGGCCATGTCGGCGACGGCAACGTGCATATCGGCGTGTCGCTGGCCGCGATGACCGACGCGGACGCCGATGCGCTCGATCACTGCGTGTATGCGGTGGTGCGCGACATGGGCGGTTCGGTGTCGGCCGAGCACGGGATCGGCGTGCTCAAGCGTCCTTATCTCGCGCACACGCGCAGCGACGCGGAAATCGGGCTGATGCGACGCCTGAAGGCCGCGCTGGACCCGCGCGGCATCCTCAATCCGGGCAAGGTCCTTTGACGCGGCCGCCGCCCGTTGCCGACCCGCATCGGGCGGCGCGACGCGTCAGCCGTCCACCCAGCGCAGCGCGCCGATCTTCAGGTGCTCGACGACGCTGCGCGCCCAGTCGAGCTCCGCATTGAGCAGCACGAGCGCATGCTCGTTCTGCAGCAGGAACAGGCGCGGCACCTGATCGGCCTGCGCGGTCGCGCGCAGCGCTTCCAGCCGCTCGCGTTCGGCGTCGAGCCGCGCAATGCGCAACTCGAGCTGGTGGCGTGCGTCCTCGGCATCGAGCAGCGGCAGGAACGCGAGGCCGGCGCCGAATGCCGGAAATTCGCGCGCGGGCTCCGCGAGCAGCGCGTGCAGCCACGCCTGCCCGGCGGTGTGCCCGGCTTCGGTCAGCGCATACAGCGTGCGCTCAGGAAACGCGCCGTCGCGCTCGGTGTCGTGCACGGCGATCAGCCCGTCGCGCAGCAGCCGGTCGATCGTCTGGTAGAGGCTCGTGCGTTGCCGCACGTTGACGACTTCGTCGTATCCGCGGGCCTTCAGTTGCTGCAGCATCCCGTACGGATGCATCGGCGTTTCGGTGAGCGTCGCGAGGACGGCCAGCGCGAGCGGGGACGGGCGGCTCGTAGACATGAATAGTTAAAGTATATCTAGTAATAATATAACTATTCTCGATCGAACTATCAGATTTGACAAGCGTTTCAGCCGAGGTGCGAGCGCTTCGCGGCCGGCGCGACGGTTTCCATCGTCGCGAGGCCATGCACGATCCCGCAATCCTCGACCGAATGCTCGCCGACGCACTGGCGCCGCAATTCGGTGAGCTGGTCGCGCAACTGCGTGAGTTCCGCGAGGCGCGCATCGACGTGTCCGATGTGATCGTCGAGCAGCGAATTGATCGAATCGCAGCGGTCGGCCGGCGTGTCGGTGAGTCGCAGCAACGCGCGGATCTCGTCGTGCGCCATGTCGAGCGCGCGGCAGTTGCGGATGAAGCGCAGCCGTTCGACGTGCACGTCGGTGTAGTTGCGGTAGTTCGAATCGGTGCGCTCCGCGTCCGGCATCAGACCCTCTTTCTCGTAGAAACGGATCGTCTCGGGCGTGCAGCGGGCCGCTTTGGCCAGTTCGCCAATCTTCATGCCTTTCTCCCGTGTAAGGGTTGACCTTGTAGTGGCTTCAGGGTGTTAACTCTACACCGTCAAGCCACAAAGGAGGTTGTCATGACCGACGCCAAGCGTCCCCACGACCCACGACACCGTCATGCCGGCGGCGCCGACGCGTGCTGCGCCGAGGCGCGCGACACGCAGACGGCGACTATTGCCGACGCGGCGCCGGCGGCCGGCGAGCGCGCGCACGGCCATGACCACGATCATGGGCACGATCACGCCGCGCATGGCGAGGCCGGTCATGACCACGATCACGGCCATGCGGGCGACGACCAGCATTTGCACGGCGCGACGTGTTCGCACGACCACGCCGCGCATGACCATGCCGGCCACGACCACGACCACGACCACGACCACGACCACGACCACGACCACGACCACGACCACGACCACGACCACGACCACGACCACGACCACGCGGCCGGCGACTGCTGCGCGCCCGCCGCGCTGACGCTCGCGCCGCTGCCGGTCGCGCGGGCGACCGCGTCGGGCCACGTGCGCTCCGCGTTCCGGATCATGCAGATGGACTGCCCGACCGAGGAAACGCTGATTCGCAAGAAGCTTGGCGGGATGAGCGAAGTGTCGGCGCTCGAATTCAACCTGATGCAGCGGATGCTGACCGTCGAGCACGCGCCCGGCGCGCAGCCGGCGATCGAAAGCGCGATCCGCACGCTCGGGATGACGCCGGAGGCCGCGACGGCCGGCGCCCCGGCGGCGCGCATCGCCGACGCACCCGCGAAGCCGTGGTGGCTGCTCGCGCTCGCCGGCGTCGCCGCGATCGCGTCCGAAGGCGCGACCTGGGCCGGGCTGCCGGTGTGGCTGTCGGCGGCGCTCGCGCTCGCCGCGGTGCTCGCATGCGGGCTCACCACGTACAAGAAGGGCTGGATCGCGATCCGCAACGGCAACCTGAACATCAACGCGCTGATGAGCATCGCGGTGACGGGTGCGATGGCGATCGGCCAGTGGCCGGAAGCCGCGATGGTGATGGTGCTGTTCACGATCGCGGAACTGATCGAGGCGAAGTCGCTCGACCGCGCGCGCAACGCGATCCAGGGGCTGATGCAGCTCGCGCCGGACACCGCGACCGTGCAGCAGGCCGACGGCGCGTGGCGCACGATCGAGGCCGCGCAGGTCGCGCTCGGCGCGGTCGTGCGCGTGAAGCCGGGCGAACGGATCGGGCTGGACGGCGAAGTCGTCGCTGGCCGCTCGACGGTCAACCAGGCGCCGATCACCGGCGAGAGCCTGCCCGTCGAAAAGGCGAGCGGCGACGCCGTGTACGCGGGCACGATCAACGAATCGGGTTCGTTCGACTACCGCGTCACGGCCGTCGCGGCGAACTCGACGCTCGCGCGGATCATCCACGCGGTCGAGGAAGCGCAGGGCGCGAAGGCGCCGACGCAGCGCTTCGTCGACCAGTTCGCCCGCGTCTACACGCCGATCGTGTTCGCGGTCGCGCTACTGGTCGCGGTGGTGCCGCCGCTCGTGATGGGCGGCGCGTGGCACGACTGGATCTACCGCGCGCTGGTGCTGCTCGTGATCGCGTGCCCGTGCGCGCTGGTGATCTCGACGCCGGTGACGATCGTGTCGGGGCTCGCGGCCGCCGCGCGGCGCGGGATTCTCGTGAAGGGCGGCGTCTATCTGGAAGAAGGGCGCAAGCTCGCGTGGCTCGCGCTCGACAAGACCGGCACGATCACGCACGGCAAGCCGGCGCAGACCGACTTCGACGTGCATGCGGACGACGCCGATGCGGCGCGCGTGCGGCACCTCGGCGCGAGCCTCGCGGCGCGCTCCGACCACCCGGTGTCGCAGGCGATCGCCGCCGCGGCGCGCGACGCCGGCACGACGGCATTCGCCGACGTGCAGGACTTCGAAGCGATCGTCGGGCGCGGCGTGCGCGGCACGATCGACGGCACGCGCTACTGGCTCGGCAACCATCGGCTCGTCGAGGAACTCGAACGCTGCTCGACGGCGCTCGAGGCGAAGCTCGACGCGCTGGAGCGGCAGGGCAAGAGCGTCGTCGTGCTGGTCGACGAAACGCGCGTGCTCGGCCTCTTCGCGGTGGCCGACACGATCAAGGACACGAGCCGCGACGCGATCGCCGATCTGCATGCGCTCGGCATCCGCACCGCGATGCTGACGGGCGACAACCCGCATACCGCGCAGGCGATCGCGCAGCAGGCCGGCATCGACGACGCGCGCGGCAACCAGTTGCCGGAAGACAAGCTCGCGGCGGTCGAGGAACTGTCGGCGGGCGGCGCGGGTGCGGTCGGGATGGTCGGCGACGGGATCAACGATGCGCCGGCGCTCGCGCGCGCCGACATCGGCTTCGCGATGGGCGCGATGGGCACCGACACGGCGATCGAGACGGCCGACGTCGCGCTGATGGACGACGACCTGCGCAAGATTCCCGCGTTCGTGCGGCTGTCGCGCGCGACGCATCGCGTGCTGGTGCAGAACATCGGCTTCGCGCTCGGCGTGAAGGTCGTGTTCCTCGGTCTCACGGTCGCGGGGCTCGGCACGATGTGGATGGCGGTCTTCGCCGATGCGGGCGCGAGCCTGATCGTCGTGGCCAACGGCTTGCGGCTGCTGTCGTCCTCCGGGGCGTTCGGCGGCGCCCGGGCCCAGCGTTGAGGAGCGGACGATGAGCTTTCTGAAACGGATTCTCGGCGGCCACGGCGGCGGTCATGGCAGCGGGCACGGCAACGGCGGAAACGGGGGGCACGGTGGCGGGCATCACGGCGGGTCGCGCCAGGGCGGCCATGGTGGCCACGATGCGCGCGGCCGCGATCGCCACGGCTGGGGCTGGCAGGCGCCGGCCGATGCGGCGAACGGTGGTCGGGGCGGGAATCTAGCGCTGAGCCAGCTCGCCTGCGCCGGTTGCGGCGCACTCAACGCAGCCGATGCACGCTTCTGCGCGCAATGCGGCACGGCGCAACGCGGCAAGGCTTGCAGCCGCTGCCATGCGGCGCTGGCGGCCGACGCGCGGTTCTGCCCCGGCTGCGGGACGCAGGCGGCTTGAGGATCTCCGCGAATTCGCGCCGGCTACGCATACGCACGGGCCGGCGCGCTTCGTTCAAGGCCGGCGCACCGGCATGCCCGATGTCGTCCCGGGCATCGTCGCACCCGCAATATCGTCGCGGTTCGTCAAGATACACGGCTGCGCGGCACACCCGTCGCTCAGCGCAACGGCAGGTGAATTTCGGTGCGCAGATCGGCCGGCGCCGTGTCCATCGGCGTATTGAGGTACAGCTCGAACGGCGGCGCGTCGGCGGCTTCGCGGCCCGAATGACGCAGCCAGTCGCCGTAGAGCCACTGGTAGGCCGTCTTCAGGTCCGCATACGGCCCCGTATGCAGCAGCACCGCGTATTCGCCGCCCGCGATCGTCGCGCGCTCGACCGGCGGCACGGGCGCCACGTCCGGCGCGCCGTCGGCCGGCATCAGGCAGGCCTTCGCGCGCAACTGCGCTTCGGGCGTCGTGTCCGGATCGTCGTAGAAGATCCCGATCATCTTCGCGCCCGGGCCGATCAGCCCGTGCTGCCCGGCCCACGCGCCGATGCGCCCGAACGCGTCGCCCACCTTCATATATGCACCGGTGTGCGCCACCGCGTAGCCGCGCAGTGCCGGCAGGCGCCGGATCTCGACCTCGTGCTTGAACATGTCTTCCTCTCCTCGCTGTAGTGGATAAATCGGCCGGTGGCTGCCGGTGCGCCGGTGCTGTGCGGGCAGCACGCCGTACGCGTCGCGAAACGCCCGTGCGAACGCGTGCGTCGACCCGTAGCCGGCGCGTCGCGCGATCTCGTCGAGCGGCCGCGTGGTGCAGACCAGATCCTCGGACGCCCGCACGATCCGCATCCGCCGCACCGTCAGCACGATCGACTCGCCGTACAGCGCGCGATAGACGCGCTGCCAGTGATACGGCGACAGGCACGCGACTTCGGCGAGCCGGTTCAGGTCGAGCGGGCCGTCGAGATGCGTGCTGATGTACGCGTGAACGCGCGCCACGCTCGCCGCGTAGCGGGCCCACGCGGGCGGCTCGGGGTTGGTTTCGGTGGGGGGCATCGACGTGTCCGGGGCAAGCACCGACGCCACGGTAGCACGGCCCGAATGGATAAATCTTGCGGAAATGCGGGACCCCGAATCATCGATCCCTTTTTAATTTCGACGAAATGGGGTCTTGCCCCTCCGGGATCTATGACTAAAGTTAAAGACGGTGAAATCGGGTGAACGCGTCATTTTTCTCAGGTAAGTTGCTCCGGCGGCAACGCACGTTTTTCGAAGTACGCAGGTAGTTCGTCGATGTTCAATCGCAACGCCACGTTTTCGGGAGAAGAAGAAATGGATGCTTCCAGCTTCATCACGTCGCTGCAGACCACGCTAGGCGGATACCTGCCCAAGATCGCCGGCGCGATCGGCATCCTGGTGATCGGCTGGCTGATTGCCGTGGCGGTGCGGGCCGGCGCGTTGCGCCTGCTCAACGCGCTGAAGGTCGATCAGCGGATCACCGACAGCACCGGCCAGGGCGCGTGCGTCGAACGCATCATCGCCGGCGGCCTGTTCTGGCTCGTGCTGCTCGTCACCGCGGTGGGCATCTTCAACGTGCTCAACCTGTACGCGGTCTCCAATCCGTTCTCGCTGCTCGTCACGCACATCGTCAACTACCTGCCGAACCTGATCGGCGGCGCGGCGCTGACGCTGATCGCGTGGCTGATCGCATCGCTGCTGCGCAGCCTCGCGAACCGCGCGCTGAAGGCGAGCAAGGTCGACGCCACGCTGTCCGAAAGCGCCGGCATGCAGCCGATGAGCGGCTATCTCGGCGACGTGCTGTTCTGGCTCGTGATCCTGATGTTCCTGCCGGCGATCCTCGCGTCGTTCGCGCTGTCGGGGCTGCTGTCGCCGGTGCAGGGGATGGTCGACAAGCTGCTCGCGATCGTGCCGAACATTTTCGCGGCCGCGGTGATCGGCTTCGTCGGCTGGGTCGTCGCGCGCGTGCTGCGCGGTCTCGTGACCAACCTGCTGGTCGCGGCCGGCGCCGACCGCCTCACGCAGGGAATCGACAGCCCGACGCCGGTGCGCGTGTCGAGCCTGGTCGGCACGATCGTCTACGTGTTCGTGTTCGTGCCGACGCTGATCTCCGCGCTCGACGCGCTGAAGATCGACGCGATCTCGATCCCCGCGACCAACATGCTGAACCAGTTCCTCGGCGCGGTGCCGGACATCGTCGCGGCGATCGTGATCGTGCTGGTCACGTTCTACTTCGCCCGCTTCGTCGCGTCGCTCGCGCAGAAGCTGCTGGAAGCCGCCGGCGTCGACGGGCTGCCGGCCGTGCTCGGTGTCGAGCGCGTGTTCTCCGGGATCCTGCAGCCGTCAGTGCTGGTCGCGCGGCTGATCGTGTTTTTCGCGATGCTGTTCGCGTCGGTCGAGGCCGCGAACCGGCTCGGTTTCTCGCAGGTGCGCGACGTCGTCACGCTGTTCATCGAATTCGGCGGCCACGTGCTGATGGGCGGCGTGATCCTCGTGATCGGCGTGTGGCTCGCGGGCCTTGCCCGCCGCGTGATCGAGCAGGCCGACCGCGAGCACAGCGTGCTGTTCGCACGCATCGCGCAATTCGCGATCCTCGGCCTCGTGTTCGCGATGGGGCTGCGCGCGATGGGCATCGCCAACGAAATCGTCCAGCTCGCGTTCGGTCTCGTGCTCGGCGCGATCGCGGTGGCCGTTGCGCTGTCGTTCGGCCTCGGCGGTCGCGAGGCGGCCGGCAAGCTGCTCGACCGCTGGTTCAACCAGCGCGGCGGCGGCCAGTAAGCACGGACGATCGGGCCTGCGTCGCGCGGGCCCGGATCGACGTCGCAACGGACGCGGCCGGCGTTTCCGCAAGCGAAACGTCAGCCGCGATCTTTGCCGAATTTCGATAACACGTCGTTTAATGACTCTCTAGCATCGATTCTCAGTCGCGCTGGTCCGCAGGCCCGGCGCCTTTGAGGAGAGAGTCCGATGAAAGCAGAGTCGAATGGCCGGCCCGCCGCCGGCGCCAAGCTGTCCGGCCAGCCCGCGCTGCAGCAGACGCTCGGGACCTGGCAACTGTGGGGCATCGCGGTCGGCCTCGTGATTTCCGGCGAATACTTCGGCTGGAGCTACGGCTGGGCGAGCGCCGGCACGCTGGGTTTCGTGATCACCGCGCTGTTCGTCGCGGCGATGTACACCACCTTCATCTTCAGTTTCACCGAGCTGACGACGTCGATTCCGCATGCGGGCGGCCCGTTCGCGTATGCGCGCCGCGCGTTCGGCCCGACCGGCGGCTATCTGGCCGGCGCCGCGACGCTCGTCGAGTTCGTGTTCGCGCCGCCCGCGATCGCGCTCGCGATCGGCGCGTACCTGCACGTGCAGTTTCCGGGGCTCGAACCGAAACACGCGGCGATGGGCGCGTATCTCGTGTTCATGGCGCTGAACATCGTCGGCGTGCAGATCGCGGCGACCTTCGAGCTCGTCGTCACGCTGCTCGCGATCTTCGAGCTGCTGGTGTTCATGGGCGTCGTGTCGCCAGGTTTCGCGTGGAGCAATTTCACGAAGGGCGGCTGGTCGGGCGCCGATCACTTCAGCCTGGGCGCGTTCCACGGGATGTTCGCGGCGATTCCGTTCGCGATCTGGTTCTTCCTCGCGATCGAAGGCGTCGCGATGGCCGCCGAGGAAGCGAAGAACCCGAAGCGCTCGATTCCGATCGCGTACGTGGCCGGGATCCTGACCCTCGTGGCGCTCGCGATCGGCGTGATGGTGTTCGCCGGCGGCGCGGGCGACTGGACCAAGCTCGCGAACATCAACGATCCGCTGCCGCAGGCGATGAAGTACATCGTCGGCGCGAACAGCGGCTGGATGCACATGCTCGTGTGGCTCGGGCTGTTCGGGCTCGTCGCGTCGTTCCACGGGATCATCCTCGGCTATTCGCGCCAGATCTTCGCGCTGGCCCGCGAAGGCTACCTGCCCGAATGGCTCGCGAAGGTGCATCCGCGCTTCAAGACGCCGTACCGCGCGATCCTCGCGGGCGGCGTGGTCGGGATCGCCGCGATCTACAGCGACGAGCTGATCCAGTTCGGCGGGCAGACGCTCACCGCGAATATCGTGACGATGTCGGTGTTCGGCGCGATCGTGATGTATATCGTGAGCATGGCGGCGCTGTTCAAGCTGCGCCGCTCGCAGCCGAACCTGGAGCGACCGTTCCGCGCGCCGCTGTATCCGATCTTCCCGGCATTCGCGATCCTCGCGGCGCTGGTCTGCCTCGGTACGATGGTGTATTTCAACGGGCTGGTCGCGCTGGTGTTCGTCGGTTTCCTCGCGGTCGGTTACGCGTACTTCCTCACGACCCGCGCGCAGCGCGCGAGCGCGCCCGGCGACGCGCTGCTGGAGGAGTGAGCGATGCCGACGGTGCAGGCGAAGATGAAAGTGAAAGGCCGTTCCTGACGGCACCCGGCGCGCCCCGTCGAACGGGCGCGCCGTCGGCTTTTGATCGGGGGCGTGAACCGGCCCCGGGATGGACAAGGAGACTCGCACGATGTCCTATACGGAGACGATCGGTCCGCGCACGTACCGCTTCGCGGACCTGAAGACGCTGCTCGCGAAGGCGAGCCCGCTGCGTTCCGGCGACCAGCTCGCCGGCGTCGCGGCGGCGAGCGAGGAGGAGCGCGTCGCCGCGAAGATCGCGCTCGCGGGCGTGCCGCTGAAGGCGTTCCTGAGCGAAGCGGTGATCCCGTATGAAGACGACGAGGTCACGCGCCTCATCATCGACGATCACGACGCGCAGGCGTTCGCCGACATCTCGCACCTCACCGTCGGCGATTTCCGCAACTGGCTGCTGTCGCCCGCGGCCGACGGCGCGGCGCTCGAGCGGATCGCGCCCGGCCTCACGCCCGAGATGGTCGCGGCCGTGTCGAAGCTGATGCGCAACCAGGACCTGATCGCGGCCGCGAGGAAGCGCCGCGTCGTCACGCGCTTTCGCAACACGGTCGGGCTGGCCGGCCGGATGTCGGTGCGGCTGCAGCCGAATCACCCGACCGACGACGTGAAGGGCATCGCCGCATCGATGCTCGACGGGCTGATGTACGGCTGCGGCGACGCGATGATCGGCATCAACCCGGCCACCGACAGCCTCGCGGCGATCGTGAAATTGCTCGCGATGATCGACGGCTTCCGCGAGCGCTACGGCGTGCCGACGCAGTCGTGCGTGCTCACGCACGTGACCAACACGATCGCGGCGATCGAGAAGGGTGCGCCGGTCGATCTCGTGTTCCAGTCGATCGCGGGCACCGAGAAAGCCAATGCCAGCTTCGGGATCTCGCTCGCGCTGCTCGGCGAGGCGCGCGAGGCCGCACTGGCGCTGAAGCGCGGCACGGTCGGCAACAACCTGATGTACTTCGAGACGGGCCAGGGCAGCGCGCTGTCGGCGAACGCGCATTTCGGCGTCGACCAGCAGACCTGCGAAGTGCGCGCGTATGCGGTCGCGCGCAAGTTCGAGCCGTTCCTCGTGAACACCGTGGTCGGCTTCATCGGGCCCGAATACCTGTACGACGGCAAGCAGATCATCCGCGCGGGCCTCGAGGATCACTTCTGCGGCAAGCTGCTCGGCGTGCCGATGGGCTGCGACATCTGCTACACGAACCACGCGGAAGCCGACCAGGACGACATGGACACGCTGCTGACGCTGCTGGGGGCGGCCGGCATCAACTTCATCATGGGGATTCCGGGCGCGGACGACGTGATGCTGAACTACCAGAGCACGTCGTTCCACGACCAGCTCTACGTGCGCGAGGTGCTCGGGCTGCGCCGCGCGCCCGAGTTCGAGGAATGGCTGGAGACGATGGAGATCGCCGACGCGCACGGCGCGCTGCGCGCCGCGACGGCGCGCGTGCCGCTGCTCGCGGGGGCGAACGACTGGATGGGGGTGTCCGCATGAGCGACGCCGTCGAAAAGAACCCCTGGGCGCAGCTGAAGTCGTTCACGAACGCGCGGATCGCGCTCGGCCGCGCGGGCAACAGCCTGCCGACCGCGCCGCTGCTGGCCTTCAATCTGTCGCATGCGCAGGCGCGCGACGCGGTGCACCAGCCGCTCGACGCGGATGCGCTGCGGCGCGAGATCGAGGCGGCCGGCATGCTGCCGACGCTGCGCGTGCAGAGCGCCGCGCCCGACCGCGACCATTACCTGCGCCGTCCCGATCTCGGCCGCAAGCTGTCGGACGACAGCCGCGGGCTGCTGGCGGGTTACGGGGCGGCGCTCGACGAGGCGCCCGACGTCGTGTTCGTGGTCGGCGACGGGCTGTCGGCGTTCGCGGCCGCGAAGCAGGCGCTGCCGCTGTTGCAGGCCGTGCGGCCGCGGCTCGATGCGGATGGCTGGCGGATCGGCCCGGTGGTGGTCGCGACGCAGGCGCGCGTCGCGCTCGGCGACGAGATCGGCGAGCTGTTGCGCGCGAAGGTCGTCGCGATGCTGATCGGCGAGCGGCCCGGGCTCAGTTCGCCGGACAGCCTCGGCGTGTATCTGACGTGGGCGCCGAAGGTCGGCTGTCACGACGCGCTGCGCAACTGCATCTCCAACGTGCGGCCCGAAGGACTGCCGCACGCGGCCGCCGCGCACAAGCTGCATTACCTGATGACGCATGCGCGCAGGCTCGGGCTGACGGGCGTCGGGCTGAAGGACGACAGCGACTCGCTGTTGCCGGCGGCGGAAGCGGAACGGATCGGCGTGACTACCTGAACAGCCGCTCGCACAGGAAATCGACGAACACGCGCAGCTTCGGCGACAACTGCCGGCTCGACGGCCACACGATCGAGAACTGCCCCGGCGCGATCCGGTAGTCGTCGAGCACGGTGACGAGCGCACCGTGTTCGAGTGCGTCGCGCGCGAGGAAGTCGGGCATGTAGCCGATGCCGAGCCCCGCGAGTACGGCGCCACGCAGCGCCTCCATGTTGTTGCAGGTCATCGCGGTGCGCAGCTTCAGCGGTGTGCCGTCGTCGGCCGCGAGCGCCCAGTCCTGCAGCTTGCCGGTGGTCGGAAAGCAGTAGCGCACGCAGTCGTGCGCTTCGAGCTCGCGTGGCGTGCGCGGCGTGCCGGCTTGCGCGAGATACGCGGGCGTCGCGCACAGCACGAACGCGAACGGACCGAGCCGCCGCGACATCAGGCTCGAATCGGACAGCGGGCCGCTGCGGATCACCGCGTCGAAGCCGCCTTCGACCACGTCGACCATCCGGTCGTTGAAATCGAGATCGAGTTCGACGTCCGGGTAGCGCTGCCGGAATTCGGGCAGCACCGGCAGCAGGAAGCGGTAGCCGATCACCGGCAGGCTCACGCGCAGCTTGCCGCGCGGGCGCTGCGCGGACGCCGTCACGGTCGCCTCCGCGTCGCGGAAATCCTCGAGGATGCGCTGGCAACGCTCGTAGAAATGCCGACCCTCTTCGGTGAGCGTCACGCGCCGCGTCGTGCGATTGAACAGCCGCACGCCGAGCGACTGCTCCAGTTTCGCGATCGTCTTGCCGACCGCCGACGCCGAGATGCCGAGCGCGCGGCCGGCCGCGACGAAGCTCAGCGCTTCGGCGGCGCGGACGAACGCGACGATGCCGGTGAGATTTTCCATCGAATCGAACGACGTGCAGCGACGCACGCTGTCAGGTGAATTACGGAATTTTAGTCCGTTATATGTGGAGCTTCGCGGGGTTTTTCGCGGATTGAATCGGATTTATCGTCTGTCGCTCTGATGGCGCATCCGCGCCGGCTTTTCGAGGAGCGATGATGGATCACCCTGTTTCAGCCGTTTCGGCCCTGGCGGCGCGTCGGCGCGCGTGGGTGCTGGCCGCCGTCTGCATGGCCGCCGTCGCGCTGCCGCTGTCGTTTTCGGGCGGCGCGGTCGCGACGCCGGCGATCGGCCGCGACCTGCACGGCAGCCCGGTCGCGATGAACTGGATCACCAACGCGTTCATGCTCGCGTTCGGCAGCTTCCTGATGGCGTCGGGCGCGCTGGCCGACCAGTTCGGCCGCAAGCGCCTGTTCGCGATCGGCGTCGGCGGCTTCACGCTGATGTCGGTCGCGCTCGCGTTCTCGCCGTCGATGCTCGCGGTCGACTTGCTGCGCGCCGCGCAAGGGCTTTCGGCGGCCGCGGCGCTGGCCGGCGGCACGGCCGCGCTCGCGCAGGAATTCGACGGCGCGGCGCGCACGCGTGCGTTCAGCCTGCTCGGCACGACGTTCGGGATCGGACTCGCGTTCGGGCCGGTGCTCGCCGGCGGTTTGATCGGGCATTACGGCTGGCGCGCGATCTTCGTGACGAGCGCGGTGGCCGGCGTGCTGTCGCTCGCGTTCGGGCTGCCGCGCATGCACGAGTCGCGCGATCCGCACGCGACCGGGCTCGACTGGCCCGGCACGGCGGCGTTCACGACCGCGCTGACGCTGTTCACGTTCGGCGTGATCGAGGCGCCCGCGCGCGGCTGGTCGAGCCCGCTCGTGATCGCGCTGCTGGCCGGCGCGGCGCTCGGCGCGTGCGCGTTCGTGACGATCGAGACGCGCGTCGCGCGGCCGATGCTCGACCTGTCGCTGTTTCGCATCGCGCGCTTCGTCGGCGTGCAGGTGCTGCCGGTGTCGACCTGCTGCTGCTACATCGTGCTGCTCGTCGTGCTGCCGCTGCGCTTCATCGGCATCGACGGTTTCAGCGAGATCGACGCCGGCTGGCTGATGCTCGCGATTTCCGCGCCGATGCTGGTCGTGCCGCTCGTCGCGGCGACGCTCACGCGCTGGCTGTCGGCCGGCGTGATTTCAGGGCTCGGGCTGCTGGTCGCGGCAGCCGGGCTCGTGTGGCTCGGGATCGCGTTGCGCGGCGGCGCGGGGTCGGCGGCGATCGCGCCGATGCTCGCGATCGGTGTCGGCGCCGGCATGCCGTGGGGGCTGATGGACGGGCTGTCGGTGAGCGTCGTGCCGAAGGAGCGCGCGGGGATGGCGACGGGCATTTTCAGCACGACGCGCGTGGCCGGCGAGGGGATCGCGCTGGCGATCGTCGGCGCGGTACTGGCCGCGCTCGCGCAAGCGGGGCTCGCGCACGCGGCAGGGGCGGCCGGTGCTGCCGATGCGCCGGATGCGACGCTGCGGGCCGCCGCGCGGCTCGCGACCGGCGATCTCGCGGGCGCGGCGGCCGCGTTGCCGGGCGTCGGTCGGGCGGCGTTGATCGCGAGCTACACGCACGCGTTCGACCGGCTGCTGATGGGGCTGGCCGTCGTCACCGTGCTGTGCGCGGTGGTGGTGTTCGGGTTTCTCGGCCGGCGGCCGGCCGCCGATGCAACGGGCGACGATGCGGACGGCCGCGCGCCCGCCGATGCGTCGGCGCGCAGCCGGATCGAGCCGGCCTGCGCGGAGACGCACGGGCGGTGAGTGTTGCATCGCGACGCGTCGACGCGTCGGTACTTCGACGCGTTGGCACATCGGCACATCGGCATTTCGGTCGATGCAGCCGCCGTGCCCGCATGGTCGGCTGGCCAGCGCGTCACCCGTCGCGCATCACGCCAGCACGAGCGGCGGCAGCGCCGCATCCGCGCGCGCCTGCGCACGTTCCACATCGATCACCAGATAGCGCAACGCGTCCGGCCACAGGTGCGCGCGCGCTTGCGCATCCTCGTCGAGCGTCGCGCGGCCCTGCACGAGCCAGGTCGTCTGGCGCACGAAATCGACGAACAGCAGCGCGATGGCCGGATTCACGAGCAGGTTGCCGATCGTGTTGAGCAGGTTGTTGCCCGCGAAATCGGGCAGCACCAGCGTGCGGCGATCCGGGATATCGACGAGCGGCGTGAACGAGCCGTCGGCGCGCGGCTGGCGGCCGCGGTACGAACAGTCGGCGTTACCGGCCGCGTCGGCGGTCGCGACGATCAGGAAAGCCTGCTCGCGGATGAATGCGATGGCGTCGTCGGTCAGGGGGCCGCGATCGTTCATGGTGTCGGTCGGCGCGTGCGCCGTGGCGTGGGGATCGGTGATCCGCACGCAAGCGACATGCCACGCGCGGCGGCGCGCCTCCACGGGCAGCGCCCCTGCGCGCACTGTGGAAATTCCGAACAGCGATCCCGTCGCTGCGCAATCGCGATGTTCAGAATCGGTACACCCGCCGTGTTGCGTGCGTGAACACCGCACGGTGCGAACACGGGCCGGCCGCGATCGACGTGCCCCCGGTCCGTTTGGCACGCATGTTGCGTAAACGGGACCAGCGCATTCCAACCGGCGCTGTACTCACACAAGCACGATGAACAGGAGACATGTATGAACCCGTTTGACCTGAAGCAACTGGGCCTCGACGTCGAATACCCGTACCGTCAGCAATACGACAACTACATCGGCGGCAAGTGGGTGGCGCCCGTGAAGGGCGAGTATTTCGAGAACGTGTCGCCGATCAACGGCCAGCCGTTCTGCCGCATCCCGCGCTCCGGCGCCGACGACATCGAGCTGGCGCTCGACGCCGCGCATGCCGCGCGCCGCAAGTGGGGCAAGACGTCCGTCGCCGAGCGCGCGAACCTGCTGCTCGCCGCCGCCGACCGGATGGAAAAGAACCTGAAGTTGCTGGCCGTGGCCGAGACGATCGACAACGGCAAGCCGCTGCGCGAGACGATGGCGGCCGACCTGCCGCTCGCGATCGACCACTTCCGCTATTTCGCGGGCTGCATCCGCGCGCAGGAAGGCGGCATCTCCGAAATCGACGACAACACCGTCGCGTATCACTTCCACGAGCCGCTCGGCGTGGTCGGCCAGATCATCCCGTGGAACTTCCCGCTGCTGATGGCCGCGTGGAAGCTCGCGCCGGCGCTCGCGGCCGGCTGCTGCGTGGTGATGAAGCCGGCCGAGCAGACGCCCGCGTCGGTGCTCGTGCTGATGGAGCTGATCGGCGACCTGTTCCCGGCCGGCACGATCAACATCGTGAACGGCTTCGGCAAGGAAGCGGGCGAAGCGCTCGCGACCAGCAAGCGGATCGCGAAGATCGCGTTCACGGGCTCGACGCCGGTCGGCAAGCACATCCTGCGCGCGGCGGCCGACAGCCTGATCCCGTCGACGGTCGAGCTGGGCGGCAAGAGCCCGAACATCTTCTTCGCCGACGTGCTCGACCAGGACGACGCGTTCCTCGACAAGGCGCTCGAAGGGCTCGCGATGTTCGCGCTGAACCAGGGCGAGGTGTGCACGTGCCCGTCGCGGATCCTGATCCAGGAATCGATCTACGAACGCTTCATCGAGAAGGCCGTCGCGCGCGTCGAGCGCATCAAGTCCGGCCACCCGCTCGACCTGCAGACGATGATCGGCGCGCAGGCGTCGCAGCAGCAGCTCGACAAGATCCTGTCGTACATCGACATCGGCCGCGGCGAAGGCGCGCAATGCCTGACGGGCGGCGAGCGCGCGGCGCCGGCCGCCGACCTCGGCACGGGCTACTACGTGAAGCCGACGATGCTGCTCGGCAACAACAAGATGCGCGTGTTCCAGGAGGAGATCTTCGGGCCGGTCGCGTCGGTGATGACGTTCAAGGACGAGCAGGAAGCGATCGAACTCGCGAACGACACGTTCTACGGGCTCGGCGCCGGCGTGTGGACGCGCAACGGCACGCGTGCGTACCGGATGGGCCGCGAGGTCGAGGCCGGCCGCGTGTGGACCAATTGCTACCACCTGTACCCCGCGCATGCGGCGTTCGGCGGCTACAAGCAGTCGGGGATCGGCCGCGAGACGCACAAGATGGCGCTGTCGAACTATCAGCAGACGAAGTGCCTGCTGGTCAGCTACCAGGCCGAGGCGCTCGGGTTCTTCTGATCGCCGAAGCCGGCGCGACGTGTCGGGGGCCGGTTGGGCCCCGTACGTCGCCCGGTTCGATTTCCCTGTTCGACAGTCGGCGCGGGCTGCGTTGTTGGCGGCCGGCGCCGGCCACGCTGCCGACCGCCGCGCATGCGCGGCGGTACGGCGCGCCGATGCATACGACGACCCCCAGCATGGCAGAACCGCCCCGATCCTTTCCCCGTCACCCGGTATTTCATCCGGGCGAACTCGACGCGCAACACCGCTTCGGCGTCGCCGACGAAGCCGAGCGGATGAGCGACGCCGTGACGACGCGGCTGAGCCTCGGCGTGCGGCAGTTCGTCGAATCGCAGCCGTTCATGTTCGTCGGCATGGCATCCGGCGCGGGTGCCTCGATGACCTGCGACATCGTGCAGAGCCGACGCGACGCGAACGGCGATCTGCTGCCGGTGGTACGCGTGATCGACACGAAGACGCTGCGGTTCGCGTTGCCCGCCGCGCATGGCGGCGACGGCGGCCGGATCGACGCGGCCGCTTGCGACGGCAGGGGCGTCGGATTGCTGTTCGTCGATTTCGTGCGCGGTCTGCGCTACCGGATCAACGGTCGCGCCACGCTGCGCGCCGATCTGCCGGAAGCGGACGCGGCGCCGTGGGCGGCGGGCAGCGCGATCGTCGAGCTGGCGATCGCGCACGCATACGGCAATTGCGGCACGCGGGTCGTGCGGCTGAAGCCGGCCCGGTAGCCGGCATCCGGGCGCGGGCGGCGGCGCGCATGCGCGGTCGCCGCGCGGATCGCACCGGCGGCGTGCGCGGCATGCCGCCTTCGGGTGCGCCCGCATGGCGCGCGGCGGCCGGACAGCATGGAATGGCGGGTTGCTCGCCGGGCCGTGCGGTTCGGCACGGGACTTGCGTGGCACGCAGGGTTCCGCGCAGGTGAGGGAGGACACGATGGATCAACACGTGGTGAGTACGGAAGAACCGACCGCCGAAGACACGCGGCGCAGCGCGCAGGGCGACGATGCGTTCGCCGGGCAGGCCGTCGTCAGCGTCGCGCACGATGCGGACGAGCAGGCGCGCAACCTGATCGGCTGGCGGCAGACCTACGACCAGCTCGCCGCCGGCCGCTTCGTCGGCACGCTGACCGAGCTGCCGCTCGACACGATGAAGCTGTTTCGCGAATCGACCAGCCATCTGCTGCGCCAGGCGTGCGAAGTGCGCGGCGATGCGTACTGGTTCGGCATTCCGCTCGTGTGCGACGGCTCGGCGCGCGTCGATGCGTGCCGCATCGGCCCCGGCGCGCTCGCATTCCGGCCCGGCAACGTCGAATTCGAACTGGTGACGCCCGCGCAGTTCTCGATCTACGGCGTCGTCGTGCGCGGCGACGTGCTGCGCCGCTATGCCGAGGACGTCGAGCGCCGCGCGCTCGACGAGCGGCTGTTCACGCAGCGCGTGATGCAGGTCGGCGATGCGCGGCTCGCGCGGCTGTGCGCGCTGCTCGGCCGCCGGCTCGACGGCGCGGTGGCGATGGCCGGCCCGCTGCCCGATGCGCAGCGCGACGATCTGCAGGCCGAAGTGCTGGCCGCGCTGTTCGATGCCTGCGCGCAGCCGGCCGACGACGGCAGCGGCGGCGCGCCGTCGACGCGCCGCTGGCTCGTCGACCAGGCGCGCGACTACGTGCTCGCGCACCGCACGCGCCCGGTCGGCGTGCCCGAGCTGTGCGAGCAGCTGCACGTGAGCCGGCGCACGCTGCAGTACTGTTTCCAGGACGTGCTCGGCATGGCGCCCGCGACCTACCTGCGCACGCTGCGGCTGAACGGCGCGCGGCGCGACCTGTGCGGGCGCGCGGCGGGGTCGGTGCAGGACGTCGCGGAGGCGTGGGGTTTCTGGCATCTCAGCCAGTTCGCGACCGATTACCGGCGCTTGTTCGGCAAGCGGCCGTCGGAGACGCTGCGCGATCGCGCGTGAGGGGCTTGGCGGGAAGGCGGGCTGCAGTGGTGCTGACGCGGTGGGCGTGCCGCTACTGGCTTGATCGTTCCGCCCGCCGCTGCGCAGGCTTCGCTCAGATGGCCTGTGCAGTCACGTCGCGCGGTGCGGGCCACGCGAGCGCGTCCCAGTCGATTGCGCGGTAAGCGGCTTCGACCGCCGCCAGATCGTCCGGCCGCTCGCTGCGATGCAGCCCGTGCAATGCGGCCGGCACGTCGAGCGTGACGGGCACGCAATGCGGATAGTCGCGCACGCGCAGCGCCGGGCCGATCGTCGTGAAGCATGCGAGCGTCGGCACGTCGAAACCATCGGCGAGATGCAGGGCCGCCGTGTCCGGCGCGAACAGCAGGCTCGCGCCCTTGATCCAGGCGATGAAGCGCGCGGTGTCGGCCGCGTCGCTGCTCACATCCACGTAAGCCGGATGCGCGAGCGGACCGAAGCCGACTACCGGCAATCCGTAACGCTGCGCGAGCCGATCCACGAACGCGACGCGCAGCGCGGGCGGCACGCTGCGCACCGCGGTGCTCGCACTCGGGCAGAACAGCACGTACGGCCGCTGCCATTCGGCCGGCAGCGCGGGCAGCGGCAGCCGCGCGAGCCAGCGGTTGCGCTTCGCGGCGGCCGGCACGGCGGCCGGATCGACGCCGAGCGCGTCGAGGAAAAAGTCGATCATCGGCAGTTGCGCGAACGCGGGCCAGTACAGGTGATTGCCGACGTCGATGCAGTGCGTCTCCGTGGCCAGCGCTTCGGCGGGGTACGGCAGCGCGCGCGACGGCGCGACGACGTCGGCCGCGAGCGCGTACAGCGCATCGACATAGCGCGGCGCGCGCGCCGGCCGGTACAGCGTGAAGCGCAGGCCCGGATGGGCATCCCGCAACGCGGCGAGGGCCGTCATCCCGATCACCGAATCGCCGAGCGTGACGCCCATTCCGTTGATCACGTGCACGTGCCGCGCCGCGCCGTAGTCGAGCCGGAACGGTCGGGACGCGGCGTGCCGCAGGCCGAGCGCGGGCGCGGCCGCTACATGGCCTTCGGCGCGCGCGTCGCCCTGCTCGAGGTCGTACGGTGCGACGAGCGTGCCGTCGGGCGCGAGCAGCGTGCCGGGGCAGGTCAGCGCGTCGTCGTGCGACAGCGCGGCGACGGGCGGCGTGGCGTGCATGTCGCCCGACGTCATGCGCCGCGCGCGCGGCGGCCCTGCTCGCGGATCTGCTCGAGCGTCGCGGCGGGTGTGCTGGCGTCCTGCGGGATGCGGATCTCGATCACCGCGGGCAGCCCGCAGGTCAACGCGCGTTCGAGCGCGGGCGCGAAATCGGCGGTGCGCTCGACCGTCTCGCCATGCGCGCCGAACGCACGCGCATACGCGGCGAAATCCGGATTCGTGAGCCCCGTGCCGTGCACGCGGCCCGGGTAGTTACGCTCCTGATGCATGCGGATCGTGCCGAAATGACCGTTGTTGACGACGATCGCGACGATGTTCAGCCCGTATTGCATCGCGGTCGCGAGCTCGTTGCCGGCCATCATGAAGCAGCCGTCGCCCGCGAGCGCGACGACGGCGCGCTGCGGATACAGCGACTTCGCGGCGAGCGCGGCCGGCAGCCCGTAGCCCATCGCGCCGCTCGTCGGCGCGAGCTGCGAACGGTAGTGCCGGTACGCGAAGTGGCGATGCAGCCAGATCGCATAGTTGCCCGCGCCGTTGGTCAGGATCGCGTCGTGCGGCAGGCGCTCGCGCAACTGCACCATCACGTCGCCGAGCTGCACGTCGCCGGGCATCGGCAGCGGCGCATGCCATTCGCGGTATGCGCGGTGCGCGTCGGCGGCCGCGCCGGCCCACGCGGGCCGCTCCGGCGGTTCGAGCGCGGCCAGCGGCGCGGCGATCTCGGGCATGCCCGACACGATCGGCAGGTCGGCGGCGTACACGCGGCCGAGTTCGTCCGCGCCCTGATGCACGTGGATCAGCGTCTGGCGCGTTTTCGGGATGTCGAGCAGCGTGTAGCCGCCGGTCGTCGCTTCGCCGAGGCGCGGCCCGATCACGAGCAGCAGGTCGGCGTCGCGGATGCGTTTCGCGAGCGCGGGGTTGATCCCGAGCCCGACGTCGCCCGCGTAGTTCGGGTGCGCGTTGTCGATCGTGTCCTGGAAGCGGAACGCGCACGCGACCGGCAATTGCCAGCGTTCGACGAAGGTGCGCAGGTTCGCGCACGCGTCCGGCGTCCAGCCGCTGCCGCCGACGATCGCGAACGGTCGTTCCGCGCGCGCGAGCCGCTCGCGCAGCTCGTCGAGCTGCGCGGCCGACGGCGCCGCCGCGATGCGTTTCGCGGCCGGCACGACGGGCTGCGGCGCGCACGCGTCGGACAGCACGTCCTCCGGCAACGCGAGCACGACCGGGCCGGGCCGGCCGGACGTCGCGACGTGGAACGCATGGCTCAGGTATTCGGGGATGCGGCGCGGGTCGTCGATCTGCGCGACCCATTTCGCCATCTGGCCGAACATCCGGCGGTAGTCGATTTCCTGGAAGGCTTCGCGGTCGAGGTGTTCGCGTGCGCACTGGCCGACGAACAGGATCATCGGCGTCGAATCCTGGAACGCGGTGTGCACGCCGATCGACGCATGGGTCGCGCCGGGCCCGCGCGTGACGAACGCGATGCCCGGGCGGCCGGTCAGCTTGCCGACCGCTTCGGCCATGTTCGCGGCGGCCGCCTCGTGGCGGCAGACGACCGTCTGGATGCGGGCGGTGTCGTCCGCGAGCGCATCGAGCACGGCGAGGAAACTTTCGCCCGGCACGCAGAACACGCGTTCGACGTGATTGGCGAGCAACGCATCGACGAGCAGTCGCGCACCGGTGGTGGTGCGCGGCTCGAGATCCTTGGAATGCGACATGGGCTGCCGTCTCCCTGGGTAGCGGGACGTACAGCTTACGCCGGATGGCCGGGCGCTGAAAAGTGTCGGAACGTCGGGTGATCGGTGCGGGTCCCGGCTTCGGCTGGCTGATCGGCCAGCTTGTGCGCGTGGGCGCGACGGCGGAAAGTCAGGGCTACGGACACTGAGCCGGACGCTGCTTCCAGCGTGAAAGCGGGTCGACCAAATAACAATAAATCGGGAGGCCATTCAATAGTAAAATTTCAACGGGTGAGTAAAAAATGGGGCAAGAATCGCCATGACGACCGAAACGATCGATCAAAAGACGCTGACGGAGCTGGTCGAAGCCGGCGCGGTGCGTGCGGCCCGCGTGGTCGGTTGCGGCAACGGCTGGGCGCTCTCGGCCCGCTGCGGCGTGCACGAACGTTTCCTGTCGGCCAAGCGCGGCGACGTGCGGGTGTTTCGCCGATTTGAAACGCTGGTCGGCTTTCTGCGTGACATCGGTATCAGCCGGTTCGATGTGGATGCGTCGGCCTTCGATCCGGATGCGGCCGGCCGGGCGACGCGGCCCGATCGGGCGGTGGCGTTGAAGGCGGCACACGAGGCGGCGGCCCACGATCGCTGGTTTCGGGAGCAGGTGCAGCAGGCGCTGGACGACCCGCGTGCGTCGATTCCGGACGCCGAAGTCAGCGCCGACTTCGCGTCGCGCCGTGCGGCACTGCGTGATCGGCTCGCGGGCAGGCGTGGGGATGTTTCTTGACCCTGGCGCTGCACTGGAACCCGAAGGCGCTGGAGGATCGCGCCGCGATCATGGACTACATCGCCGAGGACGACCCGCTGGCTGCGGTCGAACTCGACGAACGGCTGGAAGAAAGGGCGGTGGCGCTACCGGCCCACGCCGAGTTGTATCGGCAAGGGCGGGTGGCCGGCACACGCGAGCTGGTGATCGCGCCGAACTATGTGCTCGTGTACCGAATCCGGCCGGCCGATGGCATCGTGGAGATTCTTCGCGTACTGCATGCGCGACGGCAATGGCCGTAATGCGCGATATTCGCCGTTCTGGTGACCAACAACGAGCGGGATCTCGCGAGTTACCCGGGATTGCGACTCGAGAACTGGTTGAACGATTGATGTGTGCACGCCGGGACCCGGCGGTCATGCAAGCGTTCATTCGCCTCGCATGACCGCCTGATCCAGCATCAGCACTCGACGATATTCACCGCCAGCCCGCCGCGCGACGTTTCCTTGTACTTGGTCTTCATGTCGGCGCCCGTCTCGCGCATCGTCTTGATCACGGAGTCGAGCGACACGTAGTGCGAGCCGTCGCCGCGCAGCGCCATGCGCGCCGCGTTGACGGCCTTCACCGACGCCATCGCGTTGCGTTCGATGCACGGGATCTGCACCATCCCGCCCACCGGGTCGCAGGTCAGGCCGAGGTTGTGCTCCATCCCGATCTCGGCCGCGTTCTCGACCTGCTGCGGCGTGCCGCCGAGCACGGCCGCGAGTGCGCCCGCGGCCATCGAGCACGCGACGCCCACTTCGCCCTGGCAACCGACTTCCGCGCCGGAGATCGACGCGTTGAGCTTGTACAGGATGCCGATCGCGGCGGCCGTCAGCAGGAAATCGATCACGCCCTGTTCGTTCGCGCCGGGCGTGAAGCGCGTGTAGTAGTGCAGCACCGCCGGGATGATGCCGGCCGCGCCGTTGGTCGGCGCGGTGACGACGCGGCCGCCGGCCGCGTTTTCCTCGTTGACCGCGATCGCGTACAGGTTGATCCAGTCGATCATCGACAGCGGATCCTGCAGCGCGCGCTCAGGGCTGCCCGTCAGCGTGCGGTACAGCTGCGGCGCGCGGCGCTTGACCTGGAACGGGCCGGGCAGGTTGCCGTCGGCGTCCGGGTTGCCGATCCCGCAGCCGCGCGACACGCACGACTGCATCACGGCCCAGATCTTCAGCAGCCCGTCGCGCGTTTCTTCCTCGGTGTGCCACGCGCGCTCGTTTTCCCACATCAGTTGCGCGATCGACTTGCCGGTCGACGCGGTCAGCGCGAGCAGCTCCGCGCCGGTGCGGAACGGGTGCGTCATCTGCTCGGCCGCGCTCAGCACCTTGGTGTTCGGCGCGCCCGCCGTCACGACGAAGCCGCCGCCGACCGACAGATAAGTGCGCTCGACCAGCACCGCGCCGTTCGCGTCGCTCGCGCGCAGCTTCATCCCGTTCGGATGTTCGGGTAGCGCCTGGCGGTAGAACGCGATGTTGTCCTTCAGCACGAACGGCACCGGATGCGTGCCGAGCAGCGCGAGTTGCTTCGTCTTGCGGACGTCTTCGAGTCGCGCGTCGATCGTGTCGGGATCGACGGTGTCGGGCGCGTCGCCGAGCAGGCCGAGCATCACGCCGCGGTCGGTGCCGTGGCCTTTGCCGGTGGCGCCGAGCGAACCGTACAGCTCGACCTTCACGTGGGCCGTCGCGTCGAGCAACCCGTCGCGCTCGAGGCCCTGGACGAACATCAGCGCCGCGCGCATCGGTCCGACCGTGTGCGAACTGGACGGACCGATGCCGATCTTGAAGAGGTCAAACACGCTGACTGCCATTTCGATACCTGCCTTGCGATAAGAATGATGCTAGCGCGCCTGCAATGGCAGGCACGCGGCGAGCCATGCGGGCGGCGTTGGGGAAAGCTGCTGCGCGACGCGGGCATAGCGCCCGTCGAGCCGCGCGGCCAGATGAAAGAGTTCGGTGGCGTTTTTCGGGTCCCACTGCCCCGTGTAACCCGGCAAGCCGGCCTCGCGGCGCTTCGCGTCGAACGGCACCGGTGAATTCACGAATTCCTCGTGCGTCTTCTCGCCGAGCGCATACGGCACGAGCCAGTCGAGCGCGGCCGCGAGCGTCGCGCCATTCGCGCCGCGCTCGCGCAGCCAGTTGCGGTTGAAACGGCGCGCGGCGAGCGCGGCCGTTACCAGCGGCTGCAGATCGTAGACCGCGTAATGCAGCGCGTCGCGTTCCTCGAAATCCCAGGTCTTGCCGTCGGGGCCGATGTTGTCGGCGAGATGCTCGACGAACAGCCGCTGCGCGGCGTTCATCATCTTGCGGTCGCCGAGCGTGAATGCGGACAGCGCGATCAGCTTGATCCGGTGGCTCTGCCAGTTGTTGCGCCAGGTGCCGGTGAGCGGGCGCTTCTGCGCGTCGACCTGCGCGACATAGCCGGCGCCGAGCTTCGCGATGAACGCGGCCGTCGCGTTGCGCGTTTTCACCGGCAACGCGCTCGCGGTCATGTCGTACGCAATGATCAGGCTCTCGAAGCGCGTCTCGTCGATCGGGTTGAAGCTCGGCTGGTAGGTCGAGACCCACGCGGACAGGAAGCGGTCGACGAGTTGCAGGTAGCGCGGCGCGTTCGTCACGCGCCACGCGAGCGCCGCGTCGCGCATCAGGTCCATGTCCTTGAGCGCGGCCGCGCTCTGGTCGTAGATGCCTTCGTGCGGCAGCGTGCCCTCGGTGTGCACGCGCGCCATCGCTTTCGGCTGCTCGCCGATGCGTGCGTCGACGCTGCGGATCAGCGCCTGCACGCCCGGCTCGGCCTGCGTCGTCTCGCTCGTCTGCAGCGCCGGCGCCGCGCAGAAATTCATCGCCGCGCGCGCACTGCCGGCGGCGCCGAGGCCGGCGGCGGCCAGCGACAGCGACGCGACGAGCATCGGCACGTAGCGGCCTGCGCGGATGCGCGGCCGCCGCTCGGTTGCACCATGGCCCGGAAACATCGGACGCACCATGCGGAACTCCTTCATTGGCTGGATCGCGTGTGATGTTAGCCGGATTGGCGGATGAACGTGAACCGGTCGGCCCGGCGAACGCAAAAACCGCACGCAACCCCGGGTTGCGTGCGGTGCGGTCACCATTGGTCGGCTCCGGGCCTGGCGCGCGTTATGCGTAGTCCGACATCGGCACGCACGAGCAGAACAGGTTGCGGTCGCCGTACGCGTTGTCCGCACGGCCGACCGGCGGCCAGTACTTGTTCGTGCCGAGCGACGCGACCGGGTACGCGGCCTGCTCGCGCGAGTACGCGTGCGGCCATTCGTTCGCGGTGACGACGGCCGCCGTGTGCGGTGCGTGACGCAGCGGGTTGTCCTCGCGATCGGCGCGGCCTTCCTCGACCGCGCGGATTTCCTCGCGGATCGCGATCATCGCGGCGATGAAGCGGTCGAGTTCTTCCTGCGATTCCGATTCGGTCGGCTCGACCATCAGCGTGCCCGGCACCGGGAAGCTCATCGTCGGCGCGTGGAAGCCGTAGTCCATCAGGCGCTTCGCGACGTCGTCGACGCTGATGCCGCTCGTTTCCTTGATCGGACGCAGGTCGAGAATGCACTCGTGCGCGACGAGCCCGCCCGGGCCCGAATACAGCACCGGGTAATGCGGCGCGAGGCGCTTCGCGATGTAGTTCGCATTGAGGATCGCGGTTTCCGTCGCGGCGGTCAGGTTCTTCGCGCCCATCATCGCGATGTACATCCACGAGATCGGCAGGATCGACGCCGAGCCGTACGGCGCGGCCGACACCGCGCCGATGCCGTCTTCCGTGCGTGCGTAGCCGGTCGAGCGCTGGTTCGGCAGGAACTTCGCGAGGTGCGCGCCGACCGCGACCGGGCCGACGCCCGGGCCGCCGCCGCCGTGCGGGATGCAGAAGGTCTTGTGCAGGTTCAGGTGCGACACGTCGCCGCCGAACTGGCCCGGCGCGGTCAGGCCGACCATCGCATTCATGTTCGCGCCGTCGACGTACACCTGGCCGCCGTGCGCATGGACGATTTCGCAGATCTCGCGGACGTTCTGCTCGAACACGCCGTGCGTCGACGGGTACGTGATCATGATCGCCGCGAGGTCCTTCGAGTGCTGTTCGGCCTTCGCCTTCAGGTCGGCGATGTCGACGTTGCCCTGCGCGTCGCAGGCGACGACCACGACCTTCATGCCGGCCATGTGCGCGGACGCCGGGTTCGTGCCGTGCGCGGACGCCGGGATCAGGCACACGTCGCGATGGCCTTCGCCGCGCGATGCGTGGTACGCGTGGATGATCAAGAGACCCGCGTACTCGCCTTGCGAGCCCGCGTTCGGCTGCAGCGACACGGCCGCGTAGCCGGTGGCCGCGACGAGCATCTGCTCGAGCTGGTCGATCATCTCGCGGTAGCCGACGGTCTGCTCGGCCGGGGCGAACGGGTGGATCCGGCCGAACTCGGGCCACGTGACGGGCAGCATTTCCGACGTCGCGTTCAGCTTCATCGTGCACGAGCCGAGCGGGATCATCGAGCGGTCGAGCGCGAGATCCTTGTCCGACAGGCTGCGCAGGTAGCGCAGCATTTCGGTTTCGGAATGGTGGCGGTTGAACACGTGGTGCGTCAGGTACGCGCTCGTGCGCTCGAGGCCGGCCGGCAGCGCGGCGACGCCGGCGAGGCCCGCGTCCAGCGCATCGACGGCCGGCGCGGTGCCGCCCGCGGCCTGCGCGAACACGTCGAGCAGGTCGGCGAGATCGTCGCGCGTCGTCGTTTCGTCGACCGATACGCCGACTTGCGTGGCGCTCACGCGGCGCAGGTTGATGCGCTTCGCCTTCGCGAATTCGTGGACCTGCGCGGTGCGCGCGCCGGTGTCGATCGTCAGCGTGTCGAAGAACGTGTCGTTGACGGTCGCGAAGCCGAGCTGTTTCACGCCGGCGGCGAACAGCGCCGCGATGCGGTTCACGCGCAGCGCGATCGTCTTCAGGCCGTGCGGGCCGTGGTAGACCGCGTACATGCTGGCCATGATCGCGAGCAGCGCCTGTGCGGTACACACGTTCGACGTCGCCTTTTCGCGGCGGATGTGCTGTTCGCGCGTCTGCAGCGCGAGGCGCAGCGCGGGCTTGCCCTGCGCGTCGACCGTCACGCCGACGAGGCGGCCCGGCATCTGGCGCTTGAATTCGTCGCGCACGGCCATGTAAGCGGCGTGCGGGCCGCCGAAGCCCATCGGCACGCCGAAGCGCTGCGTGTTGCCGACCGCGACGTCCGCGCCCCATTCGCCGGGCGGCGTCAGCACGGTGAGCGCGAGCAGGTCGGCCGCGACGACCACGTGGCCGCCGGCCGCGTGGATCGCTTCGGTGAGCGCGCGGTAGTCGCGCACGTCGCCGTTCACGCCCGGGTATTGCAGCAGCACGCCGAACGCGTTCGCCTGCGCGGCGTCGGCCGCCGGGCCCGTCTTGACTTCGATGCCGATCGGCAGCGCGCGCGTGCGGATCACTTCGAGCGTTTGCGGCAGCACGTCGTCGGCCACGTAGAACACGTTCGACTTCGGCTTGCCGGTACGCTGCAGCAGCGTCATCGCTTCGGCCGCGGCCGTCGCTTCATCCAGCAGCGACGCGTTCGAGATCGCGAGGCCCGTGAGGTCGGCCACCATCTGCTGGAAGTTCAGGAGCGCCTCGAGGCGACCCTGGGAAATTTCGGGCTGGTACGGCGTGTAGGCCGTGTACCACGCCGGGTTTTCGAGCACGTTGCGCAGGATCACGGCCGGCGTGTGCGTGTCGTGATAACCCTGGCCGATATAGGAGCGGAACACCTGGTTCTTGTCCGCGAGCGCACGCAGCGCGGCGAGGGCTTCGGCCTCGCTCTTCGGCTGTGCGAACGGGCCGAGCGGCAGCGTTTCGGCGCGGCGGATCGAGGCCGGGATCACGGCGTCGATCAGGGCGGCGCGCGACGCGAAGCCGAGCGTGTCGAGCATGGCCTGCTGGCTGGCGGCGTCGGGGCCGATGTGGCGTTCGGCGAACGCGTCGTGCGTTTCGAGCGCGGCGAGCGAGAGGGGCGTGCGGTTCATCAGGCGGTCCGGGTGTTCGAGCTTCATGGCGTGACTCTGGTCCCGCGCGCGCCGAGGCCGGCGCCGCGCGGTTCGGGTAGGGAAATTAGTCGATCAGCTTGCTGTAGGCGTCGGCGTCGATCAGCTTGTCGGTCGACGCGCCGGCCGCGAGCTTGATCTTGAAGAGCCACACGCCGTACGCATCGCCGTTCACTTCTTCCGGCGCGTCGGTGGCTGCTTCGTTGATGGCGACGATCTCGCCGGACACCGGCGAGTAGATGTCGGAGGCCGCCTTCACCGATTCGACGACGCCGACGGCGTCGCCCGCGTTCACCGACTTACCGACTTCGGGCAGCTCGAGGAAGACGATGTCGCCGAGCGTGCTCTGCGCGTGATCGGTGATGCCGACCGTCAGCGTGCCGTCCGCCTCGGTGCGGATCCACTCGTGTTCGTCGGTGTATTTCAGCTCGGCCGGGACGTTGCTCATCGGATGCTCCTGGATAAAAGGGTGTGTTCGTTCTGCTGGCGCGCCGCCATGGCACGCCGGATAGGGTTGCGCCGGGCGCCATCTCCCGGCTTGCCGGGAGGCGGCCCCGCGGCCGCTTCTCGGTCGTTACGCAGCGAGGACCTTGCCGTTGCGCACGAACGGCAGTTTTACCACGCGCGCGGGAAGATTCTTGTCTCGAATTTGCACCTGGACGGTGTCGCCGATCTGGACGGCCGCCGGCACCCGCGCGAACGCGATCGATTCCTGCATCGACGGCGAGAACGTGCCGCTCGTGATCTCGCCTTCGCCGTGCGGCGTGACGACCTTCTGGTGCGCGCGCAGCACGCCGCCCGCCTTGCCGTTTTCCTTCTGCAGGATCAGGCCGACGAACGCGGCGCGCGTGCCGTTGGCTTCGAGTGCGGCGCGGCCGACGAAGTCGCGCGGCGCGGCGAGGTCGACGGTCCATGCGAGGCCCGCGTCGAGCGGGGAGACGGTGTCGTCCATGTCCTGGCCGTACAGGTTCATGCCGGCCTCGAGGCGCAGCGTGTCGCGCGCGCCGAGCCCGCACGGACGCACGCCGTGTTGCTGCAGCGCATTCCACAGCACTTCGACGTGCACGGCCGGGACGATCACTTCGAAGCCGTCTTCGCCGGTATAGCCGGTGCGGGCGATGGTGAGATCGCCGAACGGCGTGCCGGCGACCTGCGCGGCGTTGAACGGCTTGAGCTCGCTGGTGGCGGCGCGGGCGGAAGGCACCGTCGCCCAGACTTTTTCGCGGGCGTTCGGACCCTGGACGGCGACGATCGCGAAATCGCGGCGCGGCGCGATCGTCAGGCCGTAGCCGCCTTGCTCGTTCAGCTGGTTGAACCACGCGATGTCTTTCTCGGCGGTGCCGGCGTTGACGACCACGCGGAAGAATTCTTCGGTGAAGTAGTAGACGATCAGATCGTCGATGACGCCGCCCTGCGGGTTGAGCAGGCACGAGTAGAGTGCCTTGCCGGGCGTCTTGAGCTTGCCGACGTTGTTCGCGATCGCATGCTCGAAGAACGCGCGCACGCGGCTGCCGGTGAAATCGACGACGCACATGTGCGACACGTCGAACATGCCGGCGTCGGTGCGCACGGCAGCGTGTTCTTCGATCTGCGAGCCGTAGTTGACGGGCATGTCCCAGCCGCCGAAGTCGACCATGCGGGCATTGAGCGCGCGGTGCGCGGCGTTGAGCGGGGTGTGATTCAGTGCAGTCATCGAGGCCTCAGGCAAGGCGCTTGCGCGCGGATCAGAACGGCCATGTGCCGACCGCCGCGGCCGATGGCCTCACGCGATCCGGTACATGCCCCTCTGTCCTCGATACCTGAGAGATTGCGCTGCGGGCCAAGCCCGGCGAACGCGCGCCCCTTCGGTGGGCAGCCTGCCCGCGCAGCCAATGCGCTGCGGGCTACTGCCGCTCTCCAGAGTGCGGGAAACGTATTGCTCGCGCGGTGCGCGGATGCGGTTTCCCGACGCGGTCGGTCCTTTTGCCTGAGAGTTTGCGGGTGTGCCCCTTCGGCGGCGCAACCGGTGTCGGAACAACCCGGTCACACGCTCTCCCGACGCGTGCGGGCGACTGTACGCGAGCAGGTGGGCATTGTCAATTTGAGCAAAAGAATGTCGCTTCGCGACAAGCGGCGGCGGCCGGCGCCGCCGCTTCATCCGCGCCGGCAGGTGCCGGCGCGTTACTCGCCGATCGCGCGCGCGGCCGTGTCGAGTTCCTGGTTCAGCACGCGCTGCTCGTCGCCGGACAGGCCGCCGTTGTGCTGGGCCGACATGTCGTTCGCTTCCTGGCGGATCACGTCGAGGCGATGGTGCAGCTGCGCGCCGTAGGGCGGCGGGTAGTAGCCGCCGTTCACGCGCGCGTCGATCCGGCGATGCAGGTTGTCGATCCGTCCCTGGACCTCCTGCATGCGGTCGTTCGCGACGACCTGCGGATTCGGTCGCGGCGGGGGCGCCTGCCGGGCCGGCCGCTGCGGCTGCACGATACACGCCGCGAGCGAGGAAACCAGGACGCAGCATGCCGCTGCGCGAATCAACCGTTGCATCACATTCTCCTGACGGATGGGTGTCGGATCGACTTTTTGAGAAACGCGTCAGACCGAACGACCGCTGACTTTCGTTCCCGCACCATTTGTAACGGAATGTTCGGCGCCGAGCGGGCGGGGCGGCACCGACCCGGCCCGCGGCGTCAGACCGGGCGGCGCACGAACGGCACCCGGCGGCCGTCGTGTTCGCTCTGCGCGGCGAGCTCGATGATCGTCATCACGTCGACCGCGTCCTGCGCGGTGACGGGGAACGGCGCGCCGTCGCGGATCGACGCGGCGAGCGCGCGGTAGAACTCCGCGTACTGGCCGTCGAGCGTCGGCACCGGCCGCTCGACCTCGACGTCGCCGTCGAGCACGCGCAGCAGGCCGGGCGGGTTGCCGCCGCCGAATTCGACGTCGTCCGCGGTGAGGCCGGCCTTGAGCTGGTCTTCCTGCGTGTCGAGCCCGAACTTCTGGTAGCTGCCGCGCGTGCCGTGCAGCGTGAAGCGCGCGGGTTCGATCGCCGACAGCGCGCTCGCATGCAGCGCGACGTCCTTGTCCGGATAGCCGAGCAGCAGGTGCACGAAATCGGGCGCCGTACCGTGGTCGCGGCGCGTCTTGACGGTGGCGCTCACCGTTTCCGGCGTGCCGAACAGCGCGAGGGCCTGGTCGATCAGGTGCGGGCCGAGGTCGAGCAGCAGGCCGCCGCCGCGGGCCGGCTCCTCGCGCCAGCGCGTGCGCGGCGTCGGCCGGAAGCGGTCGAAGTGCGACGCGAAGTACGTGAGGCGGCCGAGCTCGCCCGATTCGACGATGCGGCGCACGGTGAGGAAATCGCCGTCCCAGCGGCGGTTGTGGAACGGCGCGAACAGCCGGCTGCGCGCGTTCGCGAGCCGCGCGAGCGCGAGCGCCTCGTCGGCGGTGAGCGTGACGGGCTTGTCGACCACTACGTGGCGGCCGGCTTCGAGCACCTGGCGCGCGAGCGCGAAATGGGTGTCGTTCGGCGTGGCGATCACCACGCATTCGATATCGTCGAGGCCGAGCAGCGTGTCGAGGTCGGGGACGATGCGCGCGCCCGGATACGCGGCCTGCGCGCGTTCCCCCTGGCCCGTCGCGATCGCGGCGACTTCAGTGCGGCCGCTCGTGGCGATTACGGGCGCGTGGAACGTCGCGCCGGCGAAACCGAAACCCATCAAACCAATCCTGAGCAATGACGACATGGCAATTCCTGGCTGCGAAGGAAACTAAAGGATGGCGCGCCGGAGCGGCGCGAAGACGACCGGCTATTTTGGCATGGCGCTGCCGCTTGCACAGACGCGTCGGGCGAAATGCACGGAGCGATGCGACGCTTGCGCAAGGAATGCCGGCATTTTGCGCAGGAGCGGGGGCGCGCGGTGCGACTGTCGAACGCGCGGCACCCGGCTCTTGGCTCTTGGCGCCCGGCACCCGGCACCCGGCACCCGGCACCCGGCGCACCGCCCGGTGAGCCGGGGCGGCCAGCCGGCCTCGGCATGTGCCGCATCATCCGTCCATCCGCTGCCGCACCGCAGCCGCAACCTGCGCGGCCCACACCGCGCAGGCGGCTGCGCCGGGGTGGAAGCCGTCGGCGGCCATCAGGTGCCGTTCGAGCGGCAGGTCGACCCGCAGGAACGTGCAGTGCGGCTGCGCGCCCGCCCAGCCGGCGAGCGCCGTGTTGAGCCGTTTCGCGCGCCGCCCCAGATACCACGCGAGCGGCTGCGGCAGCGCCGGGAAGCGCTCCATCGGCGGCACCGCCGACAGGATCGCGTGCCCGACCTGGAAACGCGCGGCGAGCAGCCGCACCAGCTCGGTCTGCTGCGCGAGCCAGCGTGCGGGCGGCACGCCGCCCGTCACGTCGTTGACGCCGAGCGACGTCACGGCCACGTCGAACGGCTCGGCCGGCTCGGCGGCGAGCCACTCGACGAGCTCGCGCGTGGTCAGGCCGGTGCGCGCGAGCAGTTTCCAGCGCACTCGGTGCGTGGCCGCCAGCGCGCTCGCCAGTTGCCCGGCGAGCGCGTCGTGCTGCGTCGCGACGCCGACCCCCGCGGCGGCCGAATCGCCGACCACCAGCACGCGCAGCGGCGGGCCGTCGCCAACTGAGCCGTCGCGCGGCCCGGCCGCTTCGGGCAGCCGCGGCGTGACGCGGCGCACGTAGCGCCCTTGCGCGAACAGCAGCGGGCCGAGGGCGGCGGTGGCGAACGGGTATCCCATGAGGTCGATCCGGCGGTGGTTGAAACGCATTGAAGCGGGCCGGCGCGGGTGGCGCCAGCGGAGTGCGTATTGTGTCCGATCACGGCGCGGACCGGGCCCGATTGGCCGAACGGACGGCCACGACAACGCCGAACGGACGGGGGGCGCCCGCCCGGCAAGCCTGCGCGCCCCGTCCGGCGGCGCGCCCGAAATACCCGCCGCCGACGTGTTAACATGCGCGTCCTGCCTGCGTGTCCGCCTGCTTCGCCAGCCTGCCGCGCACGGCATCCTCCCGGCGTTCCGCCGTCAACCCGCAACACCATCCGCCATCATGTCAGCAGGCCTCAATCCCGCTCAGAACGAAGCGGTGCGCTACCTCGACGGTCCCTGTCTCGTGCTCGCCGGCGCGGGCAGCGGCAAGACCCGCGTGATCACGCAGAAGATCGCGCACCTGATCGAAGCGAAAGGTTTCGAGCCGCGCCACATCGCCGCCGTCACGTTCACGAACAAGGCGGCGGCCGAAATGCGCGAGCGTGTGTCGAAGCTGCTGGAAGGCAAGACGCTGACCACGCCGGGCAAGGAAGGCCGCAAGGTGCCCGTCAACCAGCTCACCGTCTGCACGTTCCATTCGCTGGGTGTGCAGATCCTGCGCCAGGAGGCCGAGCACGTCGGCCTGAAGCCGCAGTTCTCGATCATGGATTCGGACGACTGCTTCGGGATGATCCAGGAGCAGCTCGGCACGACCGACAAAGGGCTGATCCGCAAGATCCAGAGCATCATCTCGCTGTGGAAGAACGGCCTGATCATGCCCGACGAGGCGATGGCGATCGCGGCCAACGAGGACGAGCACCAGGCCGCGCTGGTCTACCGCAACTACGTGGCGACGCTCCACGCGTACCAGGCGGTCGACTTCGACGACCTGATCCGCCTGCCGGCCGAGCTGTTCGCGAAGAACGAGCAGGTGCGCGACCGCTGGCAGAACAAGCTGCGCTACCTGCTGATCGACGAATACCAGGACACCAACGCGTGCCAGTACGAGCTGCTGAAGCAGCTCGCGGGCCCGCGCGCCGCATTCACGGCGGTCGGCGACGACGACCAGGCGATCTACGGCTGGCGCGGCGCGACGCTCGAGAACCTCGCGCAGCTCGGCAAGGACTTCCCGAAGCTGCACGTGATCAAGCTCGAGCAGAACTACCGGTCGACGGTGCGGATCCTGACCGCCGCGAACAACGTGATCGCGAACAACCCGAAGCTGTTCGAGAAGAAGCTGTGGTCCGAGCACGGGATGGGCGATTCGATCACCGTCACGGCGTGCAACGACGAGGAACACGAGGCCGAATCGGTCGTGTTCCGGCTGTCCGCGCACAAGTTCGAGCGGCGCGCGCAGTTTCGCGACTACGCGATCCTGTACCGCGGCAACTTCCAGGCGCGCATCTTCGAGCAGGTGCTGCGGCGCGAGCGGATTCCGTACGTGCTGTCGGGCGGCCAGTCGTTCTTCGACAAGGCCGAGATCAAGGATCTGTGCGCGTACCTGCGGCTGATCGCGAACGCCGACGACGATCCCGCGTTCATCCGCGCGGTCACCACGCCGCGCCGCGGCATCGGCAACACGACGCTGGAAGCGCTCGGCTCGTTCGCGGGGCAGGCGAAGGCGTCGCTGTTCGAGGCCGTGTACATGGGCGGGATCGAGGCGCGGCTGTCGGCGCGCCAGGTCGAACCGCTGCGGATGTTCTGCGACTTCATCCAGCGCCTGACCGAGCGCGCGGACAAGGAGCCCGCGACCGTCGTGCTCGACGACATGATGGAGGCGATCCACTACGAGGCGTACCTGTACGACGCGTTCGACGAGCGGCAGGCGCAGTCGAAGTGGCAGAACGTGCTCGAATTCCTCGAATGGCTGAAGCGCAAGGGCACGAAGCCCGAGACGGAGGCCGTCGACGGCGAGGCCGACGGTTTCCACAACGCGGACGGGCTCGCCGACACGGGCAAGAACCTGCTCGGCCTGATCCAGACCGTCGCGCTGATGTCGATGCTCGAGGGCAAGGACGAGGACCCGGACGCCGTGCGGCTGTCGACCGTCCATGCGTCGAAGGGGCTCGAGTATCCGCACGTGTTCCTGGTCGGCGTCGAGGAAGGCATCATGCCGCACCGCGGCGGCAGCGAGGACGACGGCCCGATCGACAACGAGCGGATCGAGGAGGAGCGCCGGCTGATGTACGTCGCGATCACCCGTGCGCAGCGCAGCCTGCACCTGAACTGGTGCAAGAAGCGCAAGCGGGCGCGCGAGACGGTCGTGTGCGAACCGTCGCGCTTCATCCCGGAGATGGGGCTCGACGAAGCGCCGCCGCCGACGCCGGAAGAGGCGCCGATGTCGCCGAAGGACCGGCTCGCGAGCCTGAAGGCATTGCTGCAGAAGTGACGCGGCGCCGCGCGCACGATGGCGCGGCGAACCGGCAACCCAAAAAAGAAACCCCCGCGATGCGCGTGCGTCGCGGGGGTTTTTGACGGAGGGCCGGACGACGTCGTTACTTCGCCGCGTTGACCATGTAGTCGACGGCCGCCTTCACGTCGGCATCCGACGCGTTCGACCCGCCCTTCGGCGGCATCGCGCCCTTGCCGTGCAGCGCGTAGTTGTAGACCGTATCCATCGAGTCCTTCAGGCGCGGCGCCCAGTCTTCCTTGCTGCCGAACTTCGGCGCGCCGAGCACGCCGGCCGCGTGGCAGGCCTGGCAGGTCGACGCGTACAGCGCCTTGCCGGCCGTTGCCGCATCGGCGCCGGCCGGGGCGGCCGCGGGCTTTTCGCCGGCCTTCGGGATCGCGGCGATCGCGGCCATGGCGGCCGCGGCCTGCGCGCTCGACGCATCGGCGCCCGACGCGGGCGCGCCGCTCGCGGGCTGCGCCGCGTTGGCGGCCGGCGCCGCCGGTTCGGGGAAGTTCGCGCCGTCGTTGTTCGCCATGTAGACGATCGCGCGGGCGATTTCATAGTCGCTGACGTCGTCGGGGCTCGTGCCGCCGCGCGCCGGCATCGCGCCCTTGCCCGCGAGGGCCGTCTTCAGCAGCGTGTCGAAGCCTTGCGAGATGCGCGGCGCCCAGTCGTCCTTGTTGCCGAACTTCGGCGCGCCGGCGGCGCCGGTGCCGTGGCAGGTCACGCAGACGGCCTTGTAGACTTCCTCGCCGGTCTTGTACGTGCGGGGCGCGTTGGCGTCCTTCACGTCGACCTTCGCGATCGGGGCGATCCGTGCGGCGACCTGCTCGTCGGATAGCGCGTCCGTGCCGGCGCCGGAACGGAACGCATGGTTCGCATAATTGGCGAACAGGACGATCAGGATGATCGGAATCGCGAACGACGCGATGATGACGGCAATCAACTGCCCGGGGGTTTTGACGGGAGATTCGTGGGGTGCTTCGCTCATGCTTGCCTCGTCTCCATGAATAGGAATTGTGAGCGCGGTGCAACGGCAAAATGGCAGTCCAATGAAGCACGGACGATTATAGACGGAACGTTTACATCACGGCGAGCGGCGCGATGGCGCGTGTTTACCCGCACGCAGCACGGCCCGGCGGCGATTCGGCAGGCAAGGTGGACGCGTCATGGGAAACCGGGTATCCTTGCCGTCTTGCCAATCGTGGGCGGCCTGTATATGGGGTCGCTTCACTGTCACACGCGCCCGTAGCTCAATGGATAGAGTACTGCCCTCCGAAGGCAGGGGTTGCTGGTTCGATCCCAGCCGGGCGCGCCAAGCCTAGTAAGGCTCTCAGCAGTTTCGCTACTTCATCGGTTTCTCCCACTTCAGTGAAATTACAGTCAGCCGGCGACGACGTGCAGGTCGGCGGCCTGCGTGTGCGACTGCACCCACTGCGTCAGGTGGTCCGCTGACAGGTGCGCGTAGCGCTGCACCATTTCCAGCGTTTCCCACCCGCCCAGCTCCTTCAACACCTGCAGCGGCGTGCCGCGCTGCACATGCCAGCTCGCCCAGGTGTGGCGCAGGTCATGCCAGCGGAAGTCCCGGATGCCGGCGCGTTTCAACGCCTTGCGCCAGGCTTCGGTCACGGTCTGATAGACCGGCCGGCCGTGGTAGACGAACACGCTGTCGACGAACTCGGGCGCGCGCTTCTTCGCCCGCTGGCGCAGCAGCACGGCGATCGCCGTGTCGGACAGCGGCACGGTGATCGCCTTCTTCGCCTTCGCCTGGTCCGGATGGATCCAGGCTACGCGCCGCACGATGTCGACCTGTGACCACTGCAGCCCGGTCACGTTCGAGCGGCGCAAGCCGGTCTCGAGCGCGAAGCGCGCCATGTCGGCCAGGTGATCCGGCAGTTCGGCGAGTAACCGTTCGGCCTCGGCCGGCGTGAGCCAGCGAATCCGCTTCTGCACGACCTTCGTGCGCTTCGTGGCCGGCACGCGGTCCAACCATTCCCACTCGACGGCCGCATTCAGCACGGCTTTCAGCACGCCGATTACGCGCGTCACGGTGCCGGCGCTGACGCACTCGTCGGTGGCCACGAGCCCGTGCTTCGTTCGGATCACCTTCGGTTCCCTCCGTTTGGCGAGGGCGATCGCGTCGATGCGGTTGCGGTCGATGTCGGCCAGCGCGACGCCGGACAGGTGTTGGTCAAGCCAGCGCAGGTGCGTTTTCGACGTTTCCAGGCTCGACAGCCCCTCGCGGTCGCTGACATAGCGCACGACGGCGTCGTTCCAGGTGTAGCGCGGCTTGTGGCCGAGCCTCGCCTGGTTCCACAGATCGACTTTCAGCCGATCGTGCAGTTCTTTCGCCTGGGCTTTGTTGCTGGTGCCAGTGCTGCCTTGTACGACCGGACCGCCGCCAGGCGGGGTGAGACGGTAATACCAGTTGGGACTGTTACTGCGTTTATAGAGCGACATGATTCAAATTTCTCCTGCGGGTCGCCCTGCACAACTCGCGGAATCCATTCTCCGGCGAGGTAACGCTGCAGGGCAACTGTCGAAAACATCCAGCGCTTGCCGACCTTCCGCCCAGGCAGCGCGCCGGCCTTCGCTTTCAGGCGCACCGTTTCGGGGTGCGCGCCGAGCAGCGCGGCGGCTTGTTCGAGGTTCACGGTGTTCATCGGGCTATCCCCCGAGCGCGACGCGGCGGGGGGAGGGGCAAAACAACTCGTGGATACGTGGCACACCCTGCTTTTCATGGGTAACTGACTGATTTGTAAGGTTTTTGCTTGCCATCATTTGCCACGAAAAACTCGTGGCACCCCCTTCCGACTCGTGGCCTAAAAAATAGGCAGCGTCCGCGACTCGTGGCAAAAAGCGCTCGACTCGTGGCACGGCTTTTCGGCTGACTTCTTGCCCTTCTTCGTATTCTTTCTTCTTCTTTTTCAATGAATTAGAGAGAAGAGAAAAAGGGCCGACGGCGGCCGGCGAAAAAACCGGACTAGTGGCAAAAACGCCTCGACTAGTGGCAATTCGAATACGATTCACGGCGGCACTCTTCTCAACAATCAAAGACTTACGAGCGGACAGACCCGAAAACCACGATTCACGTGCGCTGCCTGCCCGTTCCCTGTGAAAAAACGGGCTCGCACGGCCCCCCTTCTTCAAGGCGAGCGCAGTTCCCCGGCCGTTTCGACTTGCGGGGGGTACGGGGGGAACCGGACAGCACGGCGGCCGTGTGACAGCGTGCGCCGACTGCTGCGCGCATCGACGCACGCACCGGAAACCCGAATACAGGGCCGCTACGCGGCCGGAAGTAATGAGGGAAGGGGTACGGCCGCACGGCGGCCGCGTCGGCTGAGAGGGCGTCACGCTGCGACCCCTTGCCGTGCGTCGGTCGCCAGGTCCTCACGGATCGACACGTGCAGCCCGAAGCCGGCCAGGCGGTCCAGCGAGATCGGGGTGAGGTACGGGACGCGCCGGGTGTAGATTCGCCGCTCGACTTCCTTCTCGCCGACCACGACGCCGGCGTGCTTGAGCTGCGCCTTGAACACGCGGTCGGATTTGACCGGCAGGCCGTTCCATTTGTCGCGCAGCGCGCTCGTGTGGGCGATGTGGTCCATCACATGCCCGGTGCGCAGCAGCAGGCAGAACTCGCCGTCGACGGTATCGAAGGTGAACGGGTGCTTGTAGTTGCCGCCGTCGATCTCCGACAGCACGGTTTCCATGATCCAGACCCACGGCTCGCGATCGGCGCTCGTCTCGGCGATGTGCCCGTTCATTTCCGCGAGCAGGTCGCGCGGGAAGTCCCCCTCGGTCGGGTCCATGCCGGCGAACTCGCACAGGTAGCGCCAGGCGAGGGCGACGGCCGCATAGTTGCCAGCCATCCGCTTCGCGCCGTCGTCCTCGCCGCTCGCGCGGCAGTTGGCCAGCGCTTTGTCGCGCAACGTCGTGTACTGGTCGGCCACGGCGCGCTTGTCCAGGCCGGCGAGGAATTCGAGCCACTGGCGAACCGGGAAGCGCGGCAGGTCGTCCGGCATCAGCGGACCGCGCTTGCCGGTCAGCGTCGTACGCACGAGCTTGCCGAGCAGGCTGCGCACGGGCACGTCCTCGCCGGCCAGCATGACGGGCGCGCACAACAGGTATTCCGTCATGTCGGTGCCGCGCCGTGTCACGGTGTACTGGTAGTTCTCCTGCAGCAGGCCGACGGCCTTGTCGATCACGTCTTGCCGGCGCGCCGACAGCTCTTCCCATCCGACCGGGTGGCTGGTGTGGCTGATGCTGGTCAGCAGGCGGAACTCGGTCTGCAGCGACTGCCCGGAAAACATCGTGAACGCGAGCGTGCGCTCGAGGCGCTTGATGAGCGTCGACTTACCCGCCCCCTTGTTCGCCTGGATCGTGATGTGCGGCCAGAAACCGAGCAACGCCTTCAGGTGGCCGCCGAGCGCCCACACGAGCGGGATCGTCGCGGCGTTCTGCTTGAACGTCGCCTGGTACGCGGTGATGACGCGGCGCGCGTCGCTGGCCGGCCCGGTCGGGAAGGTCAGGTTGTGATACGGGCACTGCTTGTCGGCTTCGGTGAAGTAGCAATCGGGGCCTTCGTTGACGATCAGGCGGCCGTCGCGCCAGGCGAGCCCGACGAAGTTCGCCGCCTGGCGCGCGCCGAGGTCTGCGCCGCGTTCCAGGATGTTCACCATGCGCTTGAACGGCGCCGGCGCCCAGATCGGGCCGAACTTGCCCCACTGGTCGACGTTGTGCAGCTGGTCGTCGAGCATGACGCGACGCGTGAGCTGCGCGCCGTGGCGCGGCGCCTGGACCGACACTGCGAAGTAGACGGTGGGCGCCTGGTCGGCGTCGCCCGTCATAGTCGACGTCGCACTCGCGACCGACACGCGGCTGATGCCGGCAATACGGAAACCGCACAGATCCGTTATGACCGGCGTTTCGACGCCCGATTCTTCGTTACGGTCCATCTTCGTGATGTAGCTGGTGAAGTCCGGCCGGACGCGGAAGCGCCAGTACTGCGCAAAGTCGTGTGAGGGCAGGAAGATGCGCGGCCGGCCGCGACGCGAGGCGTCGCCGGCGAGGCCCGCGATGAGCCAGGGCTCGAGCTGCTCGAGCGCCCGCGACAGCTCGAGCGGGCCGCGCAGCTGCAGGTAGTCGTTGACGTCGTTGATCGGTTTCGCGGTTTTCTCGCCGTCCGCGAGGTCGGCCAGCCAGCCGGCCTGGTCGACGAGCATCGCGCTGATGTTCAGCGCCGTCAGTCGTTCGTAGAGCGCCCACGCAGCCTCGGGACCAGGACGGCGGCCGGCGCGCGGGTGACCGTCCGCGAACGGCTCGTCGTTGTCCAGGCAGATCACAACCTGCTTGCCGCGCAGGAACGTGAAGTCGATGCCGTCGACGTTCGCCAGGCCGCGTAGCGCCAGGGCAGCGGCGCCAGGGATCGCGCACGTATCGATCGACAGCGCATTGATCGCGCTTTCGACGATGAACACGCGCTTCGCCTTGTCAAGCCGGCGAAGGTCGGCGGTCCAGCCGTAGCCGGCCTTGTCGCCCTGGGTCTGCGTCTTGACGCCGCCGTTGAGCGCCGGATCGACGTAGCGCATGTCCACGGCGACGACCCGCGCGTCGCCCGGTGCGCGGACGATGAATGCAGCAGCCGGGCCGGCGTGACCGACTTCGCCGACGGCGACCTTCGAGCTTGTCCACGTATTGAAACCGAGCGCACGCGTGGCGATCGCCGCGTCGATCGCGGCGGCGGAAATGCCACGGCCGCCGAGGTAGTCACGCACCTGGTCGCGCTCGGCCAAGCACCGATCGGCGATGTATTCGACGGTCGTTTTCTCGCGGCGCTCGGCCGGCGCCGGCCGATCGAGCGGAAAGCCGTACGCGTCGTGCAGATAGCGCACCGCGTCGGCGACGGTGCCGCCGCGCGCGTGAATCACCAGATCGATACACGAGCCGCCGACGTCGGCGCTGTGGTCGCGCCAGCCGGTGCCGTGCTTGGGGTGGTTCACGTAGATCGACAGGGACGGGCTCTTGTCGTCGTGCTGCGGCGAGTGGTACAGCGCGCGGTCGCCGCCGCGACCTCGCTTCAAGCCCAGGCGGTCGGCGAGGTCGTGCAGGTCGATGCGTTGTTTCAGTTCGTCGATCGTGGCCATCGTTATTGCTGTTGCGGTTGATGCAGGGACAGAGCGGCCGGGTTGCCGGGTGTCGCGGGGCTGTCGACGAGCGCGCGCAGCGCGCCGGCCGACGCCGGGAAGGCGAGCGCCAGGCGATCGCCGAGCACGCTGACGAACAGCGCGAGCACCGCGACGCGCTGCAGGCCGCCGGGTTCGTGGTCGAAGCGCAGCGCGTCGGCCGCTGCCGCGATGGAAGCCGCGAGCGCGGCGTCGTGAGGTGTAGTCGTGTGCGTCATGCTGCGGCGCCTCCGAGGATGTCGTGATGGTTTTGTTGCAGGCGTTGAACGGCATGCTGCAGCTCGTACCGCGAGGTCGTCGCCTGGTCGAGCATGGTGCGCAGGCGATTCCGGTTGCGCTCGACGTTCGACGTCGCGCTCGCGAGCGCGGCGGTGCGCGTCGCACCGTGGCCGATACGCAGGCCGGAGGCCAGGTGCGTAACGATCCACTTTTCGGGGTGGCCGTCGCGCATGTGCGGCTCGGCGTGGATGCCGAAGGCAGCGCCGGCGTCGTTCGGGACGACGACGTGATCGCCGGCGACGGTGCGCAGGCCGGCCGTCGTCAGCAGCTCGTAGCGGATGGTGGGCTCGTGGTTCACGTATCAGCCCTCCTGACCGGGAAACAGCGCGTCGACGATTGCGCGGGCCAGCGAAACCCAGGCACGTGCGCGCGGGCTCTGCAGCTCGAGGACGTCCTGGTCCGGATTCGCCTGTGCGTATCCGTGGTGCGACATGAGCTTCCCGACGACGATGCGGATACGTTGCTCGCGGTGATCCGTCGCGACGTCCGGTATCAGACGCATGACGTTGGCGCTACGCCTCGATGCGAACGCCGCGCGCAGCTCATCGATGTCGTTCTGGGTGAGATCGCGTCGAGCTACCAGCGGTAGCGTGAGCGGATTCAGACGCCGGACGGCGTTCCAAAATTCGCGAGCTGCGTCGTCGACGGTCAGGTGGTCGGCGATCGTAATGCGGCCGTCGTGGTGGATGGTGAACAGCACTTCGCTGTAGGCGGCGCTGACGAATCGGAAAGAGGATTGCTTTACGTTGGACGTCATCGCATTACCCTCGCGGCGGGACGGACCAGGCCAACGCCGCGACCAGGACGATCATCGCGACTGCGCCGATCACGAAAGCGATCGAACGGGCGTATCGAACGTCGAACAGACGCAGCACGTCGGCGGCCAGGCTGTATGCGCCAGTGAGGGAGAAGGAGAGCATCAGCAGCACGCCGATGCCGAAAACGTAGGGCTTCATGGTGTGATTCCAAGTGTGTGCGCCGGCGGCCGGCGCGGATGGGTCAGTCGAAGTCGTTTGCAGCGCGGCGTTTCCCGTCGACGGGCGGGGACGCGGGCTGTCGATCGCGCCACACGCTCGCCGTGCATTCGAAGGCGCGGCGAGCGGCCGGGTGAAGTGAGTCGAAGTCGCCGACCATGTGCAGGCGGTGCCATGTCGCGCGCAGCTCGAGCTCGGTGAGGGCGGGGCGCATCGCGTGGAGGGTCAGTGCAGCCATGCGAGGATCGGCGTGCCGTTTGCGTGGTCCCAGGTGACGCGGAACCCGAGCGCGGTCGCCGAGCGCACGAACACGTCGGCGCGCACATCGGCGACGGAGATCTTCTTGAGGTAGGCGACGCGTTCGTCGTAGGACATCGATGCAGCGAGCGCGGCGAGCGGAGCGTGGATCAGCGTTTGCATACGGCCTCCAAGAAATTTCAGGCAAAAGGAGTCCCTCACGCCCGCAGAGCGGGCGCGATGGGTGTTCAGCGAAACAGCGGGTTAGGGCTTAGGCGTCGAGCAGCGGGAGCTGTCGCGAATCGGTCGGAAGCCGATCAACCTTGCCGATCGGCACGTACACGTGCGGATTCGGGTTGAGGCTCGGCGCGATCGTATGGACGGTCGCGACGTGGATCTTGTAGGTCGTCGCGCATTCGATGTTGGTGCACTGGCAGTACGCCTCGCGAACGAGAGCGGACAGCGTGCGGCTGGTTCGAATGACGGCGCGGCTGCCGCAGTGGTGACACTTCAATTTCATCGTGACTTCCTGTCGGAGACTGCCGCGTTAGTTACGGCTGTTGGTTACGGCGTAAAGCGCCCGGTTTCGTCCGGTGAGGCGACGCGCACCGTTGCGCAGTCGTCGCTTCACGAGCCATTCGGCCGCTTGCTGGATCGTCGCAAGACCTTCCTGCTGTCGGACGCGTTCGAGTAGTTCGGCTTCTTGCTCGGTGAATGTGAGTTCGATTTCGGGCATTGGATCGGCTGCTCTAGGGCTGCTGTTTTCAGCCGTGCTCGTGGGCTACATTGCACGCTGGTATCAGAGCCTCAGCGGCTTCGCGCAAAACCATCTGGCGAATCAGCGTTGCGGCGGCCTCGCCTTGGTAGTTGGCGAGCGCGGTGATGAGGGCGTATTCGTAGTCGTCGAACCGCACCATTAGGCGGTTGTCGCGGACGCGTTTTGGATCCGGATACATGGTGGTCACCTCGGGTTCAGCTTGCGGAAACGTTGCCCGTGGTGTCCTCAAACGAGGACATCTTGGCGAGGTAGAGGGGGAGCCCTTCGAGATAGATGAGACGCGCGAGGCTCGACAGCGAACGCCGTTCTTGGCGGCCGAGCTGCTCGAGCTGGGCACGCTCTGCGGGAAGGAGGCGCAGCGAAACGGTCTTGCTGGACATGACGCCCGGCGGCGCACGCCGCGGGCCTTTGTGGGTAGTCATGGCGGGTATACTCAATTTCGATAGTGCTTCACTAGGGATAAGTGAAGTGTAAGTTACTCAAAACGATTACGCAAGATGTCGGATACAACAATCGGATTACGACTGAGGGAGGAGCGGATGCGCATTGGCATGAGCCAGGCGGAGTTCGCTGCGCTCGGCGGGCTCGGAAAACAGGCAGAGTTCAACTACGAAGCCGATGCCCGATCGCCCGATGCGAACTACCTGGCGGCGCTTTCGAAGGTCGGGGTCGACGTGCTGTACGTCATCACCGGCGAGCGCACACAGGGGGCGCCGGTCCCGGACGATGAGGCCGAGCTGCTCGACGGCTTTCGCCAGTTGAACGACATCGGCCGCACGGCCGTTCAGGCGTCGATCAATGGCTTCCTGCTTGCGGGCACGATGACGATCTCGGGCGCGCCGGCGAAGCGGCTTCCGCGTCTTGCTGAAAATCGAGCAGCGAAATTGGATGCTGCGGCGCTGCAGGCGCTCAAAGAGGCACAGGCAGACGCAGTGCGCCCGAAGGGCGCGCGTTCGCCGCGTAAGAGCGGTATGAAAGATCAGGACTGACGAAGTGTCTCTGCGGCGCGCTCGAGCGCCGCCATCGCTGTTTCGACTTCCCCCAACACGTCGATCGTCGTCATGCCGGTCGATTCCTCACCAGACAGTTCGCACAACGCAGCGAGTTCACGATCGAACCGCGCAACGACGCTGCGGAGCTGCGTTCCGAATTCGGTAAGCCGAAACCCGTCGCTTCCTGAACGACGCTCCATCAGCGGGCGGCCGAGGACGCGCTCGAGCGCGGACACCTTCTCGCTGACGGTTGGCCGCTGCACTCCCATAGCCTGCGCCGCTTCCGAAATGCTGCGATAGCGCGCGATCTCGCTGTATGCGCGCAGCAGATTCCAGTTGAGCCGAGGGGAAGTCGTCCGGGAAACCATGATTCGAGCGGTAGTTGTTGTTGCCGTAATGCGCGCTTCGCAGGGGCGGGGACGAGTGATCGGGGGAAAGCCCGCGAAAGTTAGGCGTTTTCCTAACTTTCACGGGGCTTTCTCCTTCATTCCATTTGTCTGAAAAAAGCACGAAAATGGAGCAGCGTTACAGCACGCGTGAATGCCGTTTCACGTCGTAGCGCCTCTCAAAATATCCGAAGAGGAAGCCGTTGTGAGTAACAAGCCGCAAGAGCCGCAATTCCGAAATGCAACAGCCGAGGACGGGGTAATCCGACGCTGTACTGAGGCCACGATAGCCGCACAATGTGGGCGCGCCAGTTCCACTCTAGCCGGGAACCGCGAGGCGCGTGCTGTGCGCGACTTGTCGGCCGGTGAGCGCGCGGTGCTGCTTGCCCAGGTGACGAGCGCGATGTTGAGCCTATCCAACATCCGCGACCTGTTACTGACGTAACGTCAGCCTGCCTCCGAGGTGTCGATCTCCGGCACCTCGCTCGCCTTGACCTCTAGGTCGAGGTCCGATGTAAATCCGCCGTTACCGTCGATCGAATGTGTAACGCGCGCAATGATCCAGTTGCAATCATCAATGACACGTTTGTAACCGCGCACGGTTACAGGCAATTCGGTCATCAGCTCGGGGCGGCCGAGCGCCAGCACAATGCTGAATTCCGCGACGCCGCGCTGCAGCTTCTCCCATTCCGCCTTCGCCGCGCGCGTCGCGTTTGCCTTGTTTGCGTACGTGTGGCGCAACGTCTTCACGTTTTCGGCCGTGCCGAACAACACGTCGCCGCTCTTGTCGATCGGCTTCTTCTTCGCTGTCTTGCGACGCCGGCGCCGCTTCACGGTGGTCGACTGCTTCTTCGCGGTGCGCGTGTTCAGGTAGAAGGCCTGCACGCCGGAATACGTGTCCCGATCGGCGACGCCGAACTCGTGACGGTCGCCGACGTCGCGCGTGATAGTGACGGCCGGCAATGGCTTGCCGCTCGCCGTGGTCGCTTCGCCGGCCTTGATGAAGAGCAGCAGCCCGTTCTTCACGGTGGCGATCGCGTCGAACATCTTCGCCAGGCGCGACAGCAGGTTGGCGTCTGACTCCGCCGTCTGGTCGATGTGGTCGACGAGCTGCCCGTCCAGTACCTTGCTGATACGCGCCTCGACCTTGTTCTGACTGGCGATCGCGCGCACGATCGCGCCGACCGTCTGCCGATGCCATGAGCGCTCCTTCTTGATCGACAGGCCGGCACGCAGATCGACGCTACGCGCGCGGATTGTCAGCACATCCGGCGTGCCAGTGTGCCGAACTTCATCGACCACGAATTCGCCCTTGTCGACCAGACCGTTCGCCGCGCCGGCCCAGCCGATCGACAGCTTCAGCGTGACGCCACGACTCGGGATTTCGAGGGCGCCGTCAGCATCGTCGAGGCTGATATCGAGCTGGTCCGCTTCGAAGCCGCGGTTGTCCTGCAGCGTCAGCGAGATCAGCCGACCGTCGAACTTCTTCGTGATGTTCTTGCCGTTGAGCGTGATCGAGTAGATCGCGCGCGGCACGCGATCGTCGGCCAACACGACCTGCTGTACGAGTTCGGCACCGGGGATGTCGGTCAGGTTCACAGAGAGATCGCCCCCTTGATGGCGTCGGTCACAATGCCGAGCATGTCGAGATCGTCGTTACGTGTCAGCGCAATGGTGAACTCGATGCGCCTGGCGGTGCCGTCGCTAAAAAACAGCGTGCGCGTCGTATCGATGTTGTCGATCGTGAACATGCCGTAGATGTGGCCGGTGCCCTCGATCAGCGGCCAGGCGGTGTGCTGGTCGGCCATCGCTTCGATGACGGCGAGCGACATGTCGCCGCCGGTCAGCTCGGGCAGCAGCACGCCGGACAGGCTGATGGTTTCGTCGTCCTCGCCGACATACTGCCGGGCGGGCTTTTTGCCGACGCGGTTGTTGCTGGCGAAGCGCCAGCCGCGCCGGCGTTTCAGCTCCTGGTAGGGCAGGGTCGACAGGCTGAACACGAACAGCCCGAGCGCCATCATCATGAGAACCTCTCCTTCAATCCCGGTCACGCAGACGCGAGCGCTCGCGCGCGGCCTGCGCGGCCTGTTCCTGGCGCATCACCTGCAGCACCTTCTGCGCGAGCGCCTGCTCATCCATCCCGGGCGCCGCATACACCTGGATCGTGATCGGCGCCGGCGCGACGGGCGCGCGGGCACCGGTCGACGCGACCGTGAGCGGCGGCCGGTTGTCGACGGTGAGCGGGGCGCTGCCAGCGATCGCCGCGCCCGTGATGCCGATGCCGGCGCCGGCGGCGACGATGCGCTTGCCGATCTCGAGCACGGTCGACAGCGGCCGGTCCTGGCCTTCGCGCAGACCTTGGTCGAGGCCCGCCATCGTGAAGCCGCCGAGCGCGGCGAACACACGGCTCGGCGAATGGATGCCGAGCTTTTCCTTGAACCAGCCGATCACGCTGCCGCCGGCCGACTCAATCGCATCCTTCACCGACCCCAGGCCGCCTTTGATGCCGTTGACCAGGCCGGACATCAGGTTCGCACCGAAGTCGACGAAGCGTGCAGCAGCCTGCGCCGCGACAACCACGATATCCGCGAGCCACGCGCCGAACCCCCTGCCGGCGCTGGCCGCTGCGTCGAGGCTCTTCTTGCTCGCGTCGACCGGTCCCACCACACGCGTGATCCAGTCCCATGCGCTCTTCACGGCGCCGACCAGCCAGTCGAACACGGGCTTCAGCGGCGCGAACGCCGCGCCGAGCGTCGCGAGCACGCCGCTGAAGATCGGCGCGAGCGGGCGCAGGCCGTCGGTCAGCCCCTGCCAGAAGCCAGAGAAAAACGCCTTGATCGGCTCCCAATACCGGATGACCAGGAGCGCGGCGAGCGCGATGCCGGCAATCACCAGTCCGATCGGATTCATCAGCGCGGCGCGGCCGACGAACAGCAGCGTTTGAGCGAGCCCGGCGAGCGCCGCACGCACGCCGTTGATCGCGCCCATCGTGCCGCTCTTGACCAGGCCGAGGCCGCCGCGCGCCGCGTCGACGGCCATGCCGGACGCGCCACGCCGGCCGACGTACTCGCGAGCCGCCGTCAAGCGCGACGCCGCGGCCGCGCGTGTCGCGGCCGCCTGCGCCGCGACGGCGCGCCACATCTGGACGGTGTACTGCCGCGCGGCGACGGCGCCATCCTTCATCGCGGTCCCAGCCGACACGCCCCATTCCCGGATCGACGCCTTCGCGGCCCGGCATGCGGCTGGCACGCGCTGCGCCAGCGACGCGATATAGGCGCGCAGCGACGACGCTGCAGCGCGGGGCGACGACGCCGCCCACGCGCCCGACAGCGCGGCGCGAATACGCCCGGCGGCCGACTGCGTGCTCTTTCCGGCGGCTGTCACGCCGGACGCCGCGCCTGACGCCGCGCGGGACATGCCGCGCAGCGCGCCAGCGCTGGCCCCGAGCGCGCGCACGAAGGCGCCGCCCTGAATGCCGAGCATCGACATGCTGAAGCGTACGATCGCCAGCGGTCCAAGAATGCCGGCGAGCGCGATCGTCAACGTGCCGAGCACGGCGAGCAGCACGCCGAGGCCGGCCGCGCCGATCGCGATCGCACGCGTGAAACTCGGGTATTCCTTCGCGAAGCCGAGCAGCCGCTCGAGGACGCTCGTCGTCAGCTCGAGCGCGCGGTTGTACACGGGCAGCACCTGCTCGCCGATGACGGTGCGCAGGTTGCGCACCTTCTCGAGCGCGATCAGCTCCTTCCCTTCGGTTTGCTTCTGGCCCAGCTCGTGCAGCTTGTCGATGCCATACGCGCCACGGTTCAGCTTTTCATTCTTGTGAATCTGCTCGCGCTGCATGAACATCGTCGCGAACAGGTTCGCGCCGTTGCCGTTCGTCATGATCGTGGAGAATTCCTCCAGGATCTTCGCGTCCGACGTGATGCCCTTGGCCTTCAGCTTCGGCAGCAGCACCTTCTCCATCCACTCAAACGGCGACGCGTTGAAGAGGTCGCCGCCGATCAGCGCGCCCGGCTTGATGCGCTTCACGTTGCCGATCGTGTTGTATTCGACCGACTTCTTGTCGACGAGGCCCAGCTCGACCAGGCGCTTCGCCGCGCGCACGGTGGTCTTGCCTTGCATCAGGTTGCTGTACGCGGCCTGCACGCCGGTGCCGGCCGCGTGCCCGCCCATTTCCTGAATCAGCGGCTCCATCTGGTAGTAGAACGCGTCCTGGCGCATCTGCTTCGCCGCGACCTTGCCGGTCTGGATGAAGTTGCGCCACTCGTCGCCGCCGACGCGGCCGCCCGTCGCGGTCAGCACCTGCTGGACCATGTTCGCTTCGCCCTTGAACGCTGCCTCGCTTTTCGTGCCGCCGCGCAGCTCGATCACCTTCAGCATGTTCATGAACTTCTCTTCGTTCTCGTGCCCCTGACCGGCACCGAACATCGCCTCGTTGGCGAACTTCATCTTCGCGAGCGTTGGCATCACCATCTGCGCGTGATGCTCGTCCGCGAAGATGGACATCGCGTCGCGCATCAGCGTCATGTTCTCGGCGATAGCAACGCCCGGCGATTTCATCGCGCGCACGTAGCGTTCGGCGTCCTGCGTCGCACGGTCGCCCAGGCCGAGCCCCTGGATGCGGCCGCGCTCGTTCTGGACCTTCTTCGCCTCGGCGAGCGGCTCGCGCAGATCGTTGAGAATGTGCGAGCCGGTCGCACGCGCGGCGAACCCGCCGATCGCCATTTCGGCCGCTGCGCCGCGTACGGCGCCCATCCTGACGCGCGCATCCACGATGCGCTTCTGCCGCGTGTTCAGCGCGTCGAGCCGGCGCGATTGAGCGTCGATCGCGCCGGTCGTTGCGGTGATGTCGGTGCGCAGCGTGCGCTCGTGCTGGGAGAGCCTGCCCGTGTCGACGCCAGCGCGGGTCAGCCGATTGCGCAGCTCGTCGACACTGGCGGATTGCTTCTTGAACGCGGCGCCGAGCTTCGACGAGGCCTGCCGCGCCTTCGCCAGCTCGGCAACCATCTGTTGCGACGGCGGCCCGTACGCGCGCAGCGACGTCGCGAGTTCCTTGACCTTGTTTTGTGCGTCAGCGAGCTTCGTCGCGGTGTTCGCGAGCCCCGTGCGCATTTCGCGGAACTCGCCGACGCGCCGTTGCGTATCGTTGAGTTCCTTGAGGCGCGAGCGGGAGTCCCGCAGCTCCTTCACGAGCGTGCGGTTCTTGGTGGCGATCTCGCGAATCGGCCGGCTCGCCTGGTCGAGCGCCTTGAGCACGACCTCGAGGCGGAGAGACCGATCGCTCATTCGTCACCCTGTTCGTAGCGTTCACGCGCGCGCTCGCGCCAGTCCATCAGCTCGGGCAGCGACATAGCGGCCATCACTTCGGGAGACCAGTGAAACACGAGCGCGATGTCGGCCATCACGTCGTCGACGGATCGAGGGAGGCGTCCACCTTCGACGAGTTCGGCACCAAAAAACCGGCCACCTCCGTACCGAGCTGCAGCAGGTCGGCCGGGTCCAGGCGCAGCACGTCCTGCGTGGTGAGAATCGGGTCGCTGATGCGCGGGAGCACCTTCGACAGCGCGATCACATCGAGCTGCAGGACGTCGGTGAGCGCGACGCCGCGCAGCGCGCCGGCGAGCGGCTTCATCAGCGTGACGGCGGTGATTTCCTGCTCGCCGCGCGTGATCGGCGTGTCGAGCGTGATGACGACGGATTGCTTCGATTGCATGGTGTGTTTCCTGAATGGGTGATGGAGGGGAATTACAGGCCGAGCGCGCGGCGCTGCTGCGCGAGGCGATCGACGCCGCCCACGATCTCGACGAAGTTCGGGATATCGATTTCGATCAGGGTTTCGCCGTTGACGACGAGGCGGTAATACGACAACGACATCGTGCCGGTCTGGTCGGCGTTGTCGCCGGCCTTCGCCTTGCCGGGGTCGATCTCTTTGTAGCGGCCGCGCACGTACACCTCGACCGCATCGGTTTCCTCGGTGTCGTCGCGCTGATAGGAGCCGGCAAATCGGACGGTGACACCGTCGATCTTCGACGTGCCCCACGTCTTGAACATCTCCTTCATGAAGCCGCCCATCGTGACGCCCAGCTCGAGCTTTTCCATGCCGAGGTCGATGTCGACCTCGGCGTTCATGCCGCCGCCGCGATACGCCTCCATCTTGCGCGTGAGCTTCGGCAACTGGATCTCGGGCACTTCGCCGACGAACGAGACGCCGTCCTCGAACACATTGAAATTCTTGAGTTTGGATGGCAGAGCCATTGCGTTTTCCTATGGTGAGTGCCGGGCCGTCAAACGGCGATGCTTTCCGCGAACTTGAGCAGGTAGCGATCCGTGATGCGCTGGCGGAACGTCAGATTTTCGAGCGGCGGGGTCGGGCAGAAGTCGTAGTCGAGGAAGCCCTGTCCGGCCTTGAGCGAATCCTTGTCGTTGGCGGCCGGGTCGAACCAGCACTCGCCGTCGATCAGGTAGCCGGCGGTTTTCCACGCGCGGAACTTCGCATTCACACCATCGACGATGTCGCGGATCAGCGTGCTGCTCATCGGCTGGTCGACCGCCCACAGGTGCGCCTCGGCCATCGTGTCGGCGATCACCTGGGCGCTGCGCACGTAGTTCTCGAACGCCCACAGCTTGTCCTCGGAACAGGTGCGCGATCCCCACAGACGGTAACCATTCGCGTTCACGATCGTGGTGACGTCGTGGCTGTTCAGGTAGCCGGCGTCGGTGTTCGGGTCCTGGAGTTCCCAGAACACGTCGCGGCTGATGCCGGTGACGCCGTTCACGACGACGTTCGAGATCGTCTTGTGCCAGCCGGTCTCCTCGTCGATCTTTGCGCGCATGCCGAGCGCGCGCGCCGTGGCCCAGGTGATGTCCTCGGCGTTGGTCGTCGTGTTCCAGTTCACGAAGTCCGGCCAGATCGTCATCAGCTCGCGCTGGCCGAAATTCGCGCGGTAGGCGACGGCTTCTTCCTTCGTCTTCGCACCGAACGCGTTGACGTATGCGAAGCCCCGGAGCTGTTGAGCGACCGTTGCCAGCTCGGTCGCGACCGGCAATGTGTCGAGACCCGGACAGCCAAGCACGCGCGGCTTGACGCCGAGCCGGGTATGCGCAGCGAGCAACGCCTTGATGCCGGTGTACTGGCCGTCCGCGGTCGTCGTGCCGATCACGTTGCTGGTCGTTGCGTCCGCGTCCTTGCCGCTCGGCACGCGTACGGCGACGATCAGCGGCGAGGTCTGCGCCGCGATCGCGTCGAGCGAACGCGCGAGCGTGCCCTTCGTGCCGGCGCGGCCGATTGCGGCGCGCACGTCCGTGATGAGGACGGCGCGATTTTCGGGGAACGTAGCAGCGTCGGCGTCGTCGCCGGTGCTGACCAGGCCGATCACGGCCGTGCTGACCGTGCGGATGGGGCGCGTACCGTCATTGATCTCAATGACGCGTACGCCGTGGTGGTAATCAGAAGGCAAGCTTTTCTCCCGGAAGTGAGCCTTCCGAAAGATTGCCTTCCGCGCGCGCGGAGAACACGCGCGGGAGGTTGTGTAGCGGCAAGGCACAACCGAAGCCGCTGCAGGGTGTCGCTACGCTGCGACGGGCAGCACGTCCAGCTCGGCCAGGCGCGCGGTCGCAACCTGGTGGTAGCTCGGTTCGAGCTCGCAACCGATCCAGTTCAAGCCAGCTTCCTTCGCTGCTGCGAGGAACGTGCCCGACCCCGCGAATGGATCGAGGACAACCCCGCCGGCCGGCGCCAGGCGCACGACGTCGCGCGCGAGCTGCGCGGGCTTCTCGGTCATATGGCGCTTCGGATGCGCGAGGCGCTCGGAGAACACACCAGGCAGATACACGTCGGCGCGGCGCACGGCGCCCTTGGTCGCCCAGACCAGGAACTCTGTCTGCTGCGCGAAGCCGCCCATGCGCGGCCGGGTGCGGCCGCTCGTTTTGTCCCACACGGCGACACCGCGCCACGTGAAGCCGGCGCCCTGGATCGCATCGGTGAGGCTCGGCAACTGGCGCCAGTCGACGAAACAGGCCAGGTGCGCTTCGTTGCGGCAGACGCGATAGGCTTCCGCAAGCCAGGTCATGCACCAGAATGTCCACGATCGCTGGTCCTTGCTGTCGTGCTGGAATTCGGGATAGACGGTCTTCACGTCGCCACCGATGTACTTGCTCGACGGCGCCTGGCTGCGCGAAGCGCTCGTGGTGCCGCCGGACGAGTAGGGCGGGTCGGTGAAGACCAGGTCGACGCACGCGTCGGGCAGCGCGCGCATGACGCCCAGTGCGTCGGCCTGGTGCACGCGGTTGATCAGATCAGCGGAGAGTGTGTGTTGCATGGGGCGATTCCCTGGTATCGGAGGCTCGGTGGCCTGCGGGTAAGGGGCTCGCGGCCCTCAGAATATTCATTGCACCGCAACGCGGGCATTTGATGGTGAGCCGGACGTATTCGCCGGCGCCGAGTTTGCGGTTACAGCTTCCGCATCGGATGTCCTGCATGGGGTGATTCCTGCCTGTGCTAGGATGCCGGCGCCTCTCGAGAGGTGTCGCGGCCCTGGCCAATCCTGCAGGTATGCTCTGCTGGTGCGGGGCGTGCATGATGTTCCAGCATCGTGCACGTCGCCGCGTCCTTTCCTACCTATGTCGCCGATACGTTACTTAGGCGACGATCTCGCCACCGGCCAGCATGTAGCGGTCGAGCGCGTTGTACATAATCGGTCGATCAGCCGCCGGTTTCTCGTCGTCCGGCTTCGCTTCGATCAAGCGACGGTGAATGTACGGCACCGCCCCCTCGTTCTCTTCCGGTACACCTTCGACGGAAATGGTCGACGAGAGCTGCAGCGGCTGCTTGCCCGCCTTGTACGTGTCCTCCGACACGTAGCTGTTGATCGATGCAACCGTGGTCCGGCTCAACACGTCGAGCGTCACGTTGCCGATGACGTGGTAGCCGGCCGTCGCGCCGGTCAGTGCGAGAACAACGTTTTTCTTGATTGCCATTTCAAACTCCTGGTGGTGTGTGTCAGTTTTGGGGGGTGGGGGCCTGCGGCCAAACAACATTCAGCGGAAATCCGGCCTGCTGCGGTACGTCGCGCAGCGCGCTCCGATACTCCGCCCACCTCTCACGGGTATCGGGCGGCGCATCGGATGCCTGCGTCCAATCGGAGGCCCGCAGAAGCGAATCCCGCTTGTCGCGTACCTGCTGCTCCGCCTTTTTAGCGGCCAGAACCGGTCGCAGTTCTTCGGCGCGCTTGAGCAGCTCAGTAATGTCGTCCGGACACGGGATCGAGGAATTCCATGTGTCAATGAGTGCGTCGCCGCTTTGAAGTCCGGTTTTCGGATCAAGTGGATGGCGTACCCAATAGTCGCGCCCATGCACGAGATTCGGCCAACGTTCCTCGATTGCCATCATGAGCAGTACGTGTTCAATCATTTCTAGACTCACTGATTCTTCATTCGCTTTGCACGGATATATAGCGTTCTCGGGGTCGCGTCGACACCCCAGTCGTCGGTGCGCAAACCCATCATTACCCACGAGTCGGGGCAATCCACACTCCATGTGCCGGCCCTCTGACTGATCGGCCCGAACTCGGCCTGCTCGCCGGTCGGCTGACAGGTGGCTCCGGCGTTGGCCTTGCCCCCGATGTTTTTCCAGATGTCATCGATTTCGTCGCCGAGCCAGCGGCCACGCCACCCGAGGCGCAGGTTTCCGTCAGTGCGGAGAGTTTCCTGTCCCCGCATGTACATCGTTCCCCAGTCATCAACGGCCCACGTGATCGCGTCGTACGCGTTGTTGATGATTTCCATGCCGCCGCCGGCGCGCGCACGAAGGAACGTCCACGAGTCGTAACCCGGCAGGTTGTTCCGCAGACCGATATCGGCCTGCCAACCGTCGCGGTTCACAGTCGGCCTGTTGTAAAAGCGCGAAAGTGCCGTGACATGGATATCGGAATTGAACTGCACCCGGTTGTCCGCGTTATAGACGGTGATCGGGTTCGACTTCCACGACCCATCCGGATTCATGGTCGCCCACGCCGAATAGTTGCCGTTGGCCGTCGCGTGAAACCACGCCTGCGCAGTACCATCGGCGCGAGCGAGCACGAGGCCGCGCGCCTCTGTGTTGTTCGGCTGCTTGATGCGGATATCGCCGGTCATCGTGTCACCGGCCTTGTTCACCTTCGAATTCGGGTCGAAGTTGCCGGTGTCGTATGGAACAGCACCGCCCGCCCACGTTGGACGTTTCGAGAACGCAACAACCTGCGTGCCACGGGCGATATCAAGTACCTTGGACTGCGCGATGCCATCGTCGGCCCACGCGGTCATCGCAAAGTCGTCGGTATCCGACTTGCCAATCGCGAAGCGGGTCTTCGCGCCATTCTTGAAGTAGATCGTCGCCCACGAGGCTCCACCATCGACCGCATATCCGCGTCCGCGCACGAGCCCTTCCGCATTGAGGATCGATCCATCGTCAACGGCGCCGCCGATCAGTACGCGCCCGCCGTTCGGCATCAGCCCCATGTTGCCGGCCGCAATGCCGCTCCCGCGAGTAACGTAAAACACGTCCCGCGACAGGCTGTATCCATCGTTCACGGTGCGAATGGTGAACGCGCCATCCCCACCGTGAAGCACTTCCCATTGCTTTTGATCTACCGGGCCGCCTTCACGCCGCATGATGATCGAAGTCTGGCCCGTGCCGGAACCGTTGGATGCGACCAGCGCACCGACGCCGCTCACACCCTTTACGCCGCCGTTTGCTTGAATGATCGCGCCGCTACCGTCGTCGCCAGTCTTGCCGACCACGAATTTTCCGTTGTCGGTTACACGAGCACGCTCGGTGCCGCCAGCGCTGAACGTAATTGCTCCTGCGCCGATGGTGGCGGAGCCATAGAAGCCGATGTTCGGCCCGTTGGCTCCCTTGTAAATCCCGATCAAGCCCGAGTCGCCAGTGCCCTGACTGGCGATGAAGTAGTTCGCCGCGCGCATGCTGCCGGCTACCTGCGCCACGTTCACACCATCGTCGGCAGTCCCGCCGATCGTCATCCGACCGCCCGGCACGAGCTTCGCGATCTCGGAGTTGCCGGCAATCAGTTGCAAGACGCCCGTCGCGCCTTCACTGCCGACCGACACATTTCCGTTCGAGCGGAAGTAGCCCCAAGCGCCACTACAGTTAGCCCATGCGGTCGTCGAGCCGGTGCCGAATCGATGCAGCCCGCGCGTGATCGCGTTACCGCCAACTTGGAGCATGTGCCCATCGTCGACGGTCGTGCCGATGAGGACGCGATTCGGCTCGCCGGCGAGAAACCGCATTGTTTCCCGACCGTTGTTCGTAACGGCAAACGCCCCGTCAGCGACATGGAAGAAGCCCGTGTCCGGTGCGCCGTCGTTCACGAACGAGATGCCGGGGGCCGTCACGCTGCCTTCGGCCGCCAATATTTGTCCAGACATGGTGATACCGGTCGTCTGCGCGGGGCTTGGGAGATTGCCCGCGTGCCACACGTCCTTCCCATTGACGTGTAGGTTTTTCCGCGTGAAGTTGAGCGCGAACATCGCACCATTCGAAGGGAGGTAGAACCCGGCCTCCGTTGCATTGCCGAAGAAATACCCGCCGCTCGCACCGATGAGCGCACGCCCCTCGTTGTTGCCACTGCCGACGTTCAGCATGCCCTTGACGTTCAACTGGCCACCGATATACGTCCCGGCACCCGTATCATCGAGTGACAAGACACCCGTTGCCATGTTGATGGTGAACGGTCGGTAGCCGTTCCACGATGCGCCCGGATCGCTGTTGTTGGTCAGCAGCAGATAGAAATTCGAGCCGTCGTTGCGCAGCAGCACGTCGCGGCCGTTGCGCAGTCGGATGTTGGCGCCGCCCGCGTCGAGCCCGGACGACGAAATGCCACCCGTGAACGCGCTGTCGCCTCCAACCTGAAGCGCGGTTTTTCCGTCGTCTTCGCGATTGCCGACGACGATCCTGCCGCCGTAAGTGATCCGCATTGCGCGAATCTGGTTCGCGTCGCTGTTCGCATCGTTCGGCGTGCGGTTGATCCAGAAATCGAGGTATTCCCGGCCCCACGTGCCGCCGTCGTAGCCGGCGCGGATCGATGCGATGAGGCGGGCATTGGTATCTGTCGTGCCAGCAGCGAACGTTCCATGGAAGCGGATCTTCGCGCCGCGATTCAACGCGCCGGACGCCGCGGCTACGGAGAGCTGCCCGTCCTGGTCGGTCGACGTCGACGTGATCGTGACGGGGCCGGTGAGCTGCGGCCGCACGAGCGGCGCATATCGCGCGGCTGCAGTCTTCGGGGTTACGGCGCGCGAGTCGTCCGTGCCGTCGTCGACCTCGGCCTGTGTCGCCAGTTCGACGACGCCCTTGCGTTCGGTGGTTGCCGGCGGATTGAGGAACGACGTCGGCCCGAAAACCAGTTTCGTCACGTCGATCGAGGCGAACACGGTATCGGCGGCCAGCAGCAGCATCGAGGCCGCCGCCTTTTCGAGGATCGGATCGTTCTGCACGTAGACGCCGAACAACACGCCGTTGTCCAGATACAGGCCGAACCCGTACAGCTTGTACTGGTCCGCGCTGTCGTCCTGGATCACGATGTGGATCGTGTCCTTCGCGACTGTGTCGCCGCCGAACGTCGTGATGCGCTTCAACTCGTTCGGCAGTGCGGTCATGTCCGGCTTGAACACGAAGGCCGCCGTGGCAAGGCCAATCTGCGCGACCTGGTGCGCGGTGGTCCCCGTGTTGCCCGGCGCCACCAGTGCGGCGCGGCCGGCGTCCGTGATGTAGATGAGGTTTCCAGCCATGTTCGTTAATCCGTGAGAGAAAGGCGGCGATAGACGGCCGCGCGCACGCCACAAGCGACGCCGATCGAGCCGTGCATGCTGAAGCCCTGCGTGAAGGTGTAGTGGGCGGTGCCGCGCTTCGCGCGATCGACCTCGGCGCGAATGTCGTTGACGTACTGCGCGGTGGCCGGCACGCCGTCACGCGCGCCGACCGTCATCACGATCTCGAACGTGCCCGGCACGCCGCGCGGCGTTTTCTCGAACCACTCACGCATCACCACGTTCGCACCGAACGACGCGCACACATCGCGCACGGCATCGGCCGTGCCCTTTTTGCGGGCGATCCGGATCGCGGATTTCACGCGTGCGCGCTTCACCTGCTCGGGCCATTCATCGCGCCAGGTATCGACGCCCATGTGCCATGCGAGCCAGGGCAGGAAGCGCAGCGGGATTCGATCCGGGTCCATCAGCGTGTCGATCTCGACCGGAATGTCGAGCACGTCCGCGTTGGCTTCGGCCAGGCGCCGCTCGAGCACGGTCGCGTTCGGCGGCAGCAGGGAGACGGCCGGCTTATTCATCGGCCACCCCACCGTCCGTCAGCTCGACACCCGTGCAATACGGCGCCTGGTCGATGGCAATCGGCACGCCTTCGGCCGGCGTGTCGAGCAACACCTTCTGGACGCCGGCAACGCGCATCGACGCGTACAAGCCGTCCTTCGTGACCTCGGAACCCGGCCGGTGCATCGAGTCGGCGAACAGTTGCGTTTTCTTCCGCGCTTCCGCGAGCGCGACCGCACGATCCGGGCCGTTGAAGAATCGCAGCGTCGCGCGGATCGCGTACCGGACGATTTTCGCGCTCTGCACAATGACCTCGTCCGCCTGCGGGCGTTTCTTCTCAAGCGCCTTCTTCACGATGTCGATCAGCTCCTGGCTCGCCGTGCCGTCACCTTCGCGCGACAGGATCGTGACGATCATCACGCATGGCGACGGGCTGTAGGCGGTCGCTGCTTTCACGCGCCCATCAGCGGCACGCGCATGGAACACATACGCGTCATCAGGGCCGGCGACCGAGAAACCACGCGGCGCGAGCTGGATACGCTCGCGCAGGCTGTCGTCGTCCTCGTAGACTGGATCGATACCCTGGTCGGGGTCCCCCGGCGAGATCAGCAGGCGGTCAACGTCGAAGAGGGCGCCGATGTGCTCGAGCGTGGTGCGCTTCGCGTACGCGAGCAGGATGCCGCGGGCCTTCTCGTTCAGGAGCGCGAGCATCAGCATTTTTTCGTACGCGCCTTCCTGCAGCAGCTTCACCATCGGCTCGGATTCGAGCTCGAGCGTGGCCGCGATCTCGTCCTGCTGTTCCTTCGGATACAGCGAGACCAGGCGCGCTTTCTTCTCGGCCAGGATCGTTTCGTAGTCGAGTTCCTCGACGATGTCCGGTGCCGGGAGCTGCGACAGATCGATCGGCGTGGTTCTCATGCAGCACCTCGCCCGTTCGTCGCCGGTAGGCGCATGGAGAAGGCGGTGCCCGCGCGCGGGCCGTCTGTGCGCTCGCCGTGCAGCTCGAGCACGGCGCCGCCGTCGATGCCCGTGCTACCGAAGTCCACCTGGTTGACCTGGATGCGCGGCTCCCACCGTGCGAGCGCCATGACGGACGCCGCCATCACACGCATGCGCATCACTGGATTGACCGGGCCGTCGATCAGCTCGGGCAGCAGCGAACCGTACTCACGGCGCGCCAGGCGCGTGCCGAGCGGCGTGAACAGGATGTTCGCGACCGACTGCTCGATGTGGGCCTGGCCGGTGATCGCGCGGCCGGTTCGTGCGTTCATGCCGATCATGCGCCACCCGAAATCGGCTTCGAGGTAGGCGCAAACTCGCCTTGCGCCTGGTGCGCATGTCCCACGAGGCTGACGCCGAGCGACTGCACGTCGGCATCAGCGGTCACGGTGCCGGTGAAGTGTGCGCTTCCCTGAATTTCAATGACCGAGCCGCCGCCCGTCCCAGCTCCATTTTTTCCGGTCGCGCCGGATTCGAACGTGAGCGGCCCCTTCACGAGCAGCGAGCCCGTCACAGTCGTATCGTTGGCGTCGAGCGTCACGGATTGAGCCTTGACGGTCGCGGTATTCGTTTCGACGGTGACGCTGCCCGGTGCGACGACGTGCACGGTGGCACCGGCCGGAAGTGTGGCGGTGAGTGCGTGCGCGGCGAAGTCGTACTCGACGCGTGCGCCGTCGCGGTAGACGCGCACGTGATGCGTCGGGCTCGAGCTGGGCGAGTCGTGGCCGTCGCAATACACGCCAGCGAGGAAGAGGCCCGTAGTCGGTTCGCCGGACGGGCAGAAGAGTAGGCCCGGCTCGCCGATCGACGGCGGGTCCCACGTGATGCTGTCGCCGGTGCGCTGCGCGAGCCAGCGAATCCAGTCGGTTTGCAGGCCGCCGGATTCCACGCGTACGCGGCGTGCGCCGTGGTCGACTTCGATCACGGTGCCTTCGCGAAGCAGGCTCTCGATGCGGCGGTTCAGGTCAGCAAAATCATCCATGCACCGAGGATGCCGCGCGCGCGGGAGAGGGTCACGCGAAAATGGTTGTACACGGCTGGCTAACAACCGTGACCCAGAAGGAATGGATGGAGCGTCGCGCTATCGCGACAGGAAGTCGAGAACGACGTCGGCGATCCGGGCGACGTCGGCGTCGGCCAGGCCGAGCAGCTCGCGCGCGGGATACTGGACAACCGGCCCGTTGCGCTCGACGCGATCGCGCAGACCCTCCTGGTGCACGCGTGCGATGCGTTCGACCTGGCGCGTGAAATGCAGCACCGACGCGTCGGCGGTCGACGCGGTTTTGAGGAAGCGCGCGGTGCGCAGCTTCGCGAACATCGCACGCCGGATGCGGCCCTTCTTGCGCCGAGCCTGCGGCTTGCGCGGCGCGTACCGGCTGCCGTCTGGGTTGCGGGCTTCGGCGATGCGCCGTGAATGGCGTCGGCGCAGCTCGGCGGCCAGCCCGTTCGCCAGGACCGCACGCTGCGCGGGCGCGAGCTGGCCGAGCAGGCCGGCCGCCCAATCCTCGGCGCGGGACAGTCGATCGGCCATCAGGTCCCCGCGATCGGCGGCTCGCCGAAGTGGCGAATTTCGTAGCCGTCCGGGCGCTCCGTGACCCCGACGCGCTCGGTCAGCTTGAGCAGAATCTCGACGTCGGATTTGCTGTTATCGATCAGCTCCGCCTGGAACTTGAATCCCTCGCGACAGAGATCGCGGTTGAGCAGCAGCTCGGGCTGGTGGATCTTCAGCCAGGCGATGATCGGCACCATCAGGTGATCCGAGTGACCGGTGTAGTTGGTAATGACAATGTCGAGCGTATACGCGTATTCAAACGACAGCGATTTTGCGGCGGTGACGGCGATCGATCCGTGTTCGATGAAGACGTGCAGGTTCTCGGGGTCGCGCGCGAGTTCGGGCAGCGCCGCCGTGAGCGCCGCACGCAGGCTGTCAGGCTTGTTCATGGGTTCGGTTCCTCCGTGTCGCGCACGCGCGCCTGAAGCGCGATCAGTTGCTCGGCGTTTTCGTGACAGGTGGTGTAGTTGCCGGCGACGGTTGCGGCGACTGCAGAGAGCGCAACGCCCGAGGGGGCCGCATCAGCGCTTCCGGGATCGCCCACCGGCACGTTTGCGGCGGCGCTGTCGTGCACGCGCACAAACCCGACAGGAACAACGCAGGCGCGATCAGCTTCGCGAGCCACATAAACGGGAACCTCCTTGATGATGGTGTCGCCTTTCTCGCGGACGACCTGAACGCGGTCGACGTACTGCGTGACAACCTTCACGTCGCGGCGTGCCGCGTCGCGCTCGGCCGTCCGATCGCGCACGTCGCGCGCAAGACCGTCGACGCGCTGGCCGGCGTCGACCAGGCGCGCATGCTGGATCGCGATGACGACGGCAGCTACGGCGAGCGCGATCGCGCCGGCGACGAAGATACGGGCGCCGGTCGTCACGCGGCCGCCCGGCTGTAGCGGTCGAAGGCCCGTTCGAGTTTCACGTCGTACAGGTTCTCCGCGTACGCCTTGCCGTTGTACAGCTCGGCGAACTTCGCCCACTTCTTACCGCGCAGCGCGGCGAGCATCACCTTGTCAGCCAGGACGAACCGGACGAATGCCTCGAGCTGCTCGGCCTCGCTGACCTTCATCGCGTCCACGAACGCGAACACGTCCGGGTAGCCGAGCGCCTTCCAGTGAAAGCCCATGATTTGAAACGCCCCCCAGCTCGTCGCCTCGAGCGCGCAAGCGGCCGAAATTTGCGACGCGCTCGCCAGGCGCGCATATTCGGCCGCGTCGCCTGCGTAGCCGCCACGCTTCGAGTTGACCAGGGCCGGATACTTCGCCGCCAGCGCATCTGCGTCCAGGCCGGCCGCCGCGAGCTGGCGGTACATGATGTGCCGTTCGTACAGGATCACGGGCCGACCGTCAGGCAGGAACCCGGCACCTTTCGATTCAACCTCATTGACGGCACGCACAGCTGCGAGATCGACCTGCAGTCGATCGGCCGCACGCTGCAGGTCGGCGTCGGTGAGATGGCGCGGATCGCGCCGACCGGCCGAGAGCGTCGACCAGGTCTTCGGGCCGGCGATGCCGTCTGCGACCAGCCCGTGCGTGGCCTGGAACGCCATCACGGCGTCACGGGTCGCGCTGCCGTAGATCGCGTCGATGTCGAGGCGCGCGCCGGCTGCAATGAGCTGACGCTGCAGGTAACTGACGTCGGCACCGCGGTCGCCGAGGCGCAGGGTCTTATACATGGCTCCCCCATACCTTGAATTGCAGCACGCGCGCGATCAGGGAGTCGCGCGGGTTGCCACGGTGGAACAGCTCGACGACGTTGCCGCGAACACCGTACACGGCGAGGCACAGGACGCCGACCAACACCGTGTCGGCCAAATTTGCGGGCGGCAGCATGCCAAACGCGGCGCGGATCGGCGCGGCGCCGGCGGCGACCGCGATCGTGTACGCCAGGCATGCCGCGAGCGGCCGGTGGGCGCTCGTGCCACGGCGGAAGGTCACAAGGCGCAGCGCGAGCGCCGCGCACAGCGTCACGTAGACAGTCGTGAGCATCACTTTTCCCTCCCCTTGAACACGTTCAGCAGCCGATCGGGCGCATCGGCCTGGGCGATCAGCCAAAGCAGCAGTTTCACGACGAGCGCGGACGCGATCAGCGCGCCGATGCCGGCGTGCACCTCGACGCGGGCCGGCAGCACCGCGTCGAGAGCGGCGGCGAACAGCTCGGCCGTGAGGCACCCGGCGACGAACGAGATCACGAAGAACGCGATGCGCTTCGGAATCGACGGATCGGCGGCCGTCATCACAAACAGCAGCGAGCCGGCGAACGCGCCCATGACGACGTTGGCGTCGACGCCGGGAAACAGCGACAGCGTGGCGACGCCGAGCGCGGCGACCGTCGCGGACGACGTGGAAATAGGTTCAGCCATTCTCAGTCCCATAACTGGAGCCGCTCGGCGCCGGATTGCGCCGCTTGCGGTACTTCGTCGGGCAGCTCGACGAGCAGCCCGTGAGGCAGGATCGGGCCGTACTGCGCCAGGTCCCGGTTGAGGTCGAGCACCGCTTCGACGACGCCGCGCGTGCGGCCGAGCACGCGCCAGCAAAGTGCGTCGATCGTTTCCCCCTGGAGCGCCCGCACTTCCATCAGATCAGCTCCACCGTCACGCGAGGGCGGCCGATGATGTCGCTGATGGCCCAGCGGGCATCACGGCGCAGCTCGTCGCTCTGGGGCTCGAGCTCGTCTGCGCGGCGTGCGCCGTCGCCTGTCGTGTCGTAGTCGCGGTACCGCTCGATGAGCGTTGCCTTCGCCAGGCAATACACCGCGCGCCGGTAGTGCTGCAGCCGTACGCTTTCGCCGTCGAGCTGGTCGGCCGGCGCGTCGGCCAGGCAGGTGATGGCGGCATCGCGCCACGCCGCGCGTGCGCCGCGCAGCTCGTCGTTTACCTCGGCGATCGCGGCGAGCAGCTCGTGCCGCAGACGGGCGTCGGTGATTGACCCGTCGAGGCGCATCGTGTCGCGCGCGTGCTCGAGCGACACATCCGGATAGAACGGATCGTTCTTGATCGGCTTTGCGGGTTCCGCATCCGCCGGCGCACGCGGCAGCGGCGGGGTCGAGACAAAGGACATGGTCGGGTTCGTCAGGTTGGTCGGTAGAGGCGGTGGACGGGGCTTTTCGCGCGGACAGTGCCGGCTACGGCCCCGTGCCGCCTGGTGCGCGGGGTACGCTCGGTGTCAGCCACCGGGGCCGGACTGGCCCCCGTTGGCGGAATTCTTCAGTTCGCGCTCGAGTCGCTCGATGTCCTTCTTCACGCCCACGTTCGCGAAGAGCTGCAGCGCGCGGCGCAGATGGTCGAGGGCGCGCGCGGGATCGGAAGCGGAGAGGCCGTAGCCGATCGCCTTGTGCAGCTTCGCGCGAACTTCGTCGGGCATGTCGGCCGTTGCCGTGAGCTGCTCGATCTCGACGAGCGGCTCGACCTGGATCGCATCGCCGGCGCGATGGGCGCGCAGCGCGGCCTCGGCGAATTCCTCGACGAGCAGACACGGCGTGCTGCGCTTGTACTGGTCCGGCAGCGGGAGAGCGTGCTGCAGGGCATACGCGCCGATCTCGAGCGCGCCCTGGTAGTCGCCGACGTCGACGCGCCAGACCATGATCGTCATCAGCACGTCGTCCTGCGCGCCGGCCGCGCCGTCGAGCACGCCGTCGACCCACGCGTCGTAGGCGGGCAGAAACTGCCGCTTCAGGTCGGCCTTGCGCTCGAGCGACTCGACGGCCTTCAGCGCGCGGCGGTGTTCGTCGAGCTGCGCGAGCATCAGCGTGTACGCCGAGTCGTCGCGCAGCCCGCCGGCATTCGTCGGCGTGCCGCGCGCGGCCGTGGCCGCGACGGTGCGCTGGAAGTGTTGGCGGAACGGGTTCGTCATGCGCCACCCTGCGGAGCGGCCGGGGCAGCGTCAACGAGCTGGATGTCCTCGACGACGCAACCGGCGCCGTACTGCTCGATCACGTACGCATCGTTCGAGCTTTCATAGTTCTCGATGCGATCGCGTTCCGGCTTGTCCACGAGCGAGCGCCGGCGCGCGCCGATTTGCCAGTAGATCGACAGGTTGTCCAGGCGCGTGATCATGAGCGCATGAGCCGGGAAGAACGGAACGCTGACGGCCGGCAGATTGCCGATGCGCTTCTGCGACACAACGATGTCGGTTGCCAGCGTTTCGGTCGACGGCTGCGCCTGGTTGATGAGCGGAAAATACTTGTCCTGGAGCAGCTCGCGGCCGCAGATCACGACGAGTTTCGGGTCTTCGGTGTACCACGGGTCGAGGAATTCGTTGCGCGCGAGCGAAACGACCGCATCGAGATTCTTGAACTGTTCGCCCTTGCCGATCTTCACGCCAGAGAACACGCGTTGTTTCGCGTTGTTGCGGTACTGCTGCAGCCAGCCGATGTTGACGTCCTGCAGCAGCGGATTCGCGGCGAGGTCGGTGTCGGCCGCGACCTTCTCGCCGTTCCAGCCAATCATGATGCGATCGAGTGCCTGGCGCTTGACGATGGAGTCGCGCAGACGCGCCTGGAAATCGGGGAATTTCGCCCACGCGTCGAGCTGCTGGTAACGGGAATGGGTGTCATAGTCCGTTTTCTCGCAGCGGTATTTCTGGTTGTCGAGAGCCGACACATCGCGCGTCTGTCGCTCGCGTTTGGTCGTGTCCGTCCGGCTCGCGATCGGGCCGGATACGCCGAGGCCGACCTTTTCGCCTTCCATTTCCTCGACGCCGATAATGTTGATCAGGCCAAGGAATTCGCTCGATTGCTGCATCTTGGTTTCGAGCGTTTGCTGCACGCTCGGCGCCACCGAAAATTTCTTCGTGGCATCGCTGATGCCGTTGAGTTCCTGGATGCGGGCCAGGAACCGGTTGTACTGCTCGCGGGTAGTGTTCAGCATGGGTGCGTTGTCTCTGGGAATAGGGATGAGGGCGGGTTAGCAGTCGGTCTGCGCGCCGTTGTCGTTGCCCGTCGACGTCGGTCGCTGTTGCGGGCTGCTGTCGGTGCGCGAAAGTTTCTGGACCAGCTCGCTGTGTCGCTTTTCGCCGTCCTTCTGCGCGCGCTTCAGCTCGTCGACGTTCGTGTTGAACTTCTCGAGCTGCTCGAGCACCTGGCTCTGGCTTTCCGCGAGCGCGACGACCGATTGCGAGAGGTCAGAGAAGCGTTGGTCGTCGGTGGCTCCCTTGCGATTCAGCAGATCGCGAACCTTCGAGAACAGCGACTTGCCGGCGTCGCCGGTGCGCGGGATCTCCTCCTCGAACTCGATCTCGGCTTCGACCGCAGCGCTGAAGAGGTTTTCCGGGCGTTGCTTCCGGGCGTCGTACGCTTTGTGCTTCGCACTGAACTGCAACATTTCCGTGCCGAGGCTTGCCGGGTTGTCGGTGACGGCGAGACCGACCAGGTACGCCTCTCCCGTGCCGGCAAAATCGGGATCGACTTCCATCGACGTGTAGACCTTCTGCCGCTGCTCGTTGGTCAGCGCGACCAGGTCTTTGGTCGGCGACAGTTGCGCGAGCAGGCGCATCTTTCCGTCCTGCTCTTCTGCCTTGAGCGCGATCACGTCGCCATACGCGCGGAACGTGCTATCCGGGGTGTAGCCGCGAATGTGTTCCATGTTGATGCGTGCGCCGTACGTTTTCGGGTCGTAGCTGCTCGCCATCTGTTCGAGCATCGCGCGATCGATCGTGCGGCCGTCCGTCGTCGCGCCTTCGGTCGCGATCCGGAAAAACTTCGTCTTCTTTGCGTCCTGTGCCATGTGCGAATCCGCTGAGAGGGGGCTGTGTTCAGGGATTCCAGTGTCGGCAGTTCGAACCGACGTCGCAATGAATGTTGGTTGTGCGCGCAACCGATACAACCGTATGCAGTAGGGTCTTCGCGCGCGCGTCGGTAGCCTTGCTACATGACTGCACTTCCCATCGATTCATCCGACGTTGATCCACGCCGACGCGCACGCGGCCTGTACTGGCAGGGGTATCGCATCGCGCGCATTGCCGAGATGCTTGGCGAGAAGCCGGCCACGCTCTATAGCTGGAAGCGTCGGGACCGATGGGACGAAACGGAGCCAGTCGACCGGGTAGCACTGTCGATGGAAGCGCAGTTGATCCGGCTCGTGATGAAGGAGAAGAAGGAAGGGCGCGACTGCAGAGATATCGACCTGCTGACGCGGCAGTTGGATCGACTGCGTAAGCGCCCAGCGAACGACGCGAAGGTGGGCGAAACAGGGGGCGCTGGCGGAACGCGCCGGTCGCGCAGCTCCGACGACCGGAATGCCTTCAGCGAAGAGCAGATCGAGAAGCTGAACGATGCGTTCCTCGAATCGATCTTCGACTATCAGCGCACCTGGTATCGAGCGGGCTTCAAAGAGCGGATTCGCAACATCCTGAAGAGCCGGCAGATTGGCGCGACCTGGTACTTCGCGCGCGAAGCGCTGCTCGATGCGCTGAACACCGGCCGCAACCAAATCTTCCTGTCGGCCAGCAAGGCGCAGGCGCACGTGTTCCGCCAGTACATCGTCCAGTTCGCGAAAGATGCGGTCGGCGTGGAGCTGAAGGGTGACCCGATGGTGCTGCCGAACGGCGCGACGTTGTACTTCCTCGGCACGAATGCGCGCACTGCGCAGAGCTACCACGGCAACCTGTATTTCGACGAATACTTCTGGGTGCCGCGCTTCCAGGACCTGCGCAAGGTCGCGTCAGGCATGGCGATCCATTCGCAGTGGCGACAGACGTATTTCTCGACACCATCGAGCCTCGCGCACGACGCGTACCCGTTCTGGTCCGGTGCGCTGTTCAACCGCGGCCGACCGAAGGATCAGCGCGTTTCGATCGACATCTCGAACGCGGCGCTCGCGGCCGGCCGTACATGCGCTGACGGCCAGTATCGGCAGATCGTGACCGTCGAGGATGCCGTGCGCGGCGGTTGCAACCTGTTCGACCTCGAGCGCCTGAAGCTCGAATACAGCGCGGATGAATACGCGAACCTGCTGCTGTGCCAATTCATCGACGATTCGCTGTCGGTCTTCCCTCTGGCGACGCTGCAGACGTGCATGGTCGACACCTGGGAGGTGTGGGACGACTTCAAGCCGCTATACCTGCGCCCGTTCGGCGACGAAGAGGTGTGGATCGGTTACGACCCGTCGCACACGGGCGACAGTGCGGGCTGCGTCGTGCTGGCGCCGCCGAAGTATCCCGGCGGGAAATTCCGCGTGCTCGAGCGGTTCCAGTGGCACGGTCTCGACTTCGAAGCTCAGGCCGCGCAGATCGAAGCGCTGACCAGGCGCTACCGCGTCACCTACATCGGCATCGACACGACCGGGATCGGGCAGGGCGTCTACCAGCTCGTCACGAAGTTTTTCCCGGCCGCGACGCCGTTCCACTACTCGGTCGAGATCAAGACCGCGCTCGTGATGAAGGCGCAGAACGTGATCCGCAAAGGCCGGCTCGAGTTCGACACGGGCTGGAAGGATCTCGCTGCCGCGTTCATGGCGATCAAGAAAACGATCACGCCCAGCGGGCTGCAGGTCACGTACAAGGCGAGCCGATCCGAAGAGGCCAGCCACGGCGACCTGGCCTGGGCGTGCATGCACGCGCTCGCGAACGAGCCGCTCGAGGGCGCGACGAGCACCAATACCGGATTCATGGAGATTTTTGATGTCACGCAGTAAGCATCGACGCGGCGCCGAGCGCCGCACGCATGGCCGTGCCGAGCAGGCCGCCGGGGCCGCGGCCGCGCCGACGCCGCGCACGGAGGTGTTTTCGTTCGGCGATCCGATCGAAGTGATGGATCGGCGCGAGCTACTCGAGTACGTTGAGTGCATGCGGATGGGGAATTGGTACGAGCCGCCGCTGCCACTGGACGGCCTAGCGCGCTCGTTTCGGGCCGCGCCACACCACAGCTCGGCCATCTACGTGAAGCGCAACATTCTCGTGCAGTCGTACATCGAGCATCCGCTGCTGCCGCGCGCCGACTTCAGCCGATACGTGCTCGAGTACCTGGTCTTCGCGAACAGCTACCTCGAGCTGCGCACGAACCAGCTCGGCGCGCCGATGGCGCTGAAGTCGTCGCTCGCAAAGTACACGCGGGTCGGCGTCGAGCCGGGTCAATACTGGTTCGTGACGAACGTGCGCGAGCCGTACGAGTTCCCGAAGGGCTCGGTCTATCACCTGTACGAGCCGGACCTGAACCAGGAGATCTACGGGCTACCCGAATATCTGTCGGCGTTGAACTCGACCTGGCTGAACGAAAGCGCGACGCTGTTTCGCCGGCGCTACTACAAGAACGGAAGCCACGCCGGCTTCATCCTGTACATGACCGACGCGGCCGAGAAGCAGGAGGATGTCGATAACCTGCGCTCGGCGCTGAAGAACGCGAAGGGGCCGGGCAATTTCCGAAACCTGTTCATGTATGCGCCGAAGGGGAAGAAGGACGGCATCCAGCTCCTACCGATCGGCGAGGTCGCGGCGAAGGATGAGTTCTGGAACATCAAAAAGGTGACGGTCGAGGACCAACTCGCGGCACACCGCGTGCCGCCGCAACTGATGGGGATCATCCCGTCGAATGCCGGCGGGTTCGGTGACGTGGAGAAGGCGGCCGGGGTGTTCAACGACCTCGAGATCGAGCCGCTGAAAGCGCGGCTGCGGGAGCTGAACGACTGGATCGGGATCGAGGTTGTGCGCTTCCGCCCCTACGTGCCGCCGGCGCAGTGACGTAGCGCAACGCGTCGATAGTGCGAGCTACTCCGCCGGCCGATCAGGTTCGGCGGTCATTTCGTCGGCCGGGTAGAGCTGCAGCATCGCGCGTGCTGCTTCGACGTTCGACGTCGTCAACCACTCGTCCCAATCGTCCGGCCGCAGGATCACGACCGAGCGCTTTTCGTCGAATGGCTTGTGCATGCGCGACATCAGCGGGTGGCCGTCGGCGTTGACCGTGATCATCGACATCACATGGCGTTCAGTGCCGTCCTGGTTCGTGAGCGTGCGCCAGATGCCGGCGACACACATCGTCGGGCGATCGACCACGCCGATCCGTTGCCACACGCACGGCCCGAGCACCCAGTCGCCGTTCGCTTCTTGGCGTGCATCCGGATACGACGGCTCGACGATGAAGCGCGCCGGAATCAAGCAACGCCTGCCCTTGCGCCACGCCGGGCCATAAAGCGGAGACTTCCCAAGGTTGTCGTCGCGAGCGTTCATCGTTCTCAGGATTTTCCGAACCGGGCGCCCCGCCTTCTTATCTTCCTCTTGCTTTGCTTTCTGGTCGGCGCGCGGCCAGAAGCCGAAGCCCGCGATCAGCGGCTTGAACACGCCGTCGACGTTGCCGACGATCGGCGCGTCGTAATCCTCATATATCTCGGGTTTCCACGGCGTCCACCGGTACAGATCGAAGAAGTTGTCGATCTTGAGTTCGTTGAGGCCCGGATCGTCGCCCGGCGCGTAGTAGTTCGTGCACATCCTGTCCCCTTTTTTGACTGGTGGCCCCGGTCTGTTTCACCGTATCCGGAATCGTTACCCTCAGCTACACTGTATAAATATACAGGTGTTTGTGATGGATACGGAACGATCAGGCCACGGCCTATTCACGCCGCAAGTGACGCGACCGTGCTGGACATGCGAGCACTGGAGCGGATACATCGCAGGCAGCGACAGGTCGGCCGTGTGCTTCCTACCTGGAGCGGAGCATGTCCGTGCGATCGCTGTGTCGGGCTGCGCCTTCTGGGTCCGCGCGACCGGGCTCGACGAACTGACCAACGCGCAATGCGACGCGTTCGTGCAGGACTACCAGCCGCAATTCCCGTACAAGAAGCGCCGGCGCGCGCCGCAAAAATGATGTGCGAGACGATCGCCGCCGCGCGCGGCATCACGGACCCGCAGCTCGACGTTTGACGAGCAGCCGACCAACAGCAAAAAGCCGCCGGGCACTTCGGTGCCGGCGGCTTTTTTTCGGCCATGGCCGTGCGCGATGTCGGCGGCCTCAGACGCCCTTGGAGCGGCCGGCCGCCGGATGGCGCCCCGCAGGTGCGCCAGCACGCGGCAAGCCTCTGGCGAGCCTGCTAACGCGTGCTGGATGCCGTCTCTGGGGGGCGGATCGATCCGGGATGAGGCCGACGCGGACCGAGCGCGCGCAGTTGTGACCCCGCCCCACCTGCCCGCAAAAACGAATGGTTTTTATGCGCTCATCCGCGGGCAGCTGAGCCCCGCCCACGGCGGGGCGCACGGCCATTGCCGGCTCGTTTTCATTGTGCGGTTTTATGCGCCGTGGTTATGCAAGCGTGCAGCTCGTGGCTTTATTAGCCTACGCCCAGCTGGGTGATGGCGATCGGTATTTTCCGGGGGCAGATTGTGCCCAGTGCCGTGTCCGCAGATGCAGCACCGGCTTGGACGGCGGCATGGTTCGCAGGGCGCTGATTTGGAGGGAGCAGTGCTGCGCCCACAGCCTCATACGGTCGTACTCGCAGCCCGCCGATATTTCTACGCACGGCATTGACGTGGTCATCGGTGGCTCCGCTACCTGCCAAAGCCTGACACACGGACTCGCCCCAAGCCACGTTATCCGGCAGGGCCGGCCAATTGTCGTAGTCGACGAGAGGGATTGAAGCGGCTCGAAAAACCTCCACGACGAAGGTCGTACAGGTCAAGCCATCACTGCCTCGGGGTGGTTGGTAAGAACCATTCGCGGAAAACGATCCTTTCGCCGCGATTGCGCCTAAACCGTAATTTATCTGCGGTTTTTTTTTCGACACGCCACGCACGACGGCAACCAGTTGCTTGGATGCGCTCGGCGGTAAGGCGACGGTCGCGCACGCCCAACAACCGCTCACCTCGCTCGGAATCGCGTCGACCTTGAACTGCTTGTGCCACGCCAAGTGCGTGACTTGGGCGCCGTCCTTCGGGGTATGAAACGCGATCCCGATATGCCCGGAGCCGTACCTGCCCCGAGTAAAAGCAATCGCGACTTGATCCCTTGTAAAGGTTGCAGCCTCTAAGTTCTCAAATGGCATGCGGATTAGATGTCGATCAGACCGTACAACGCATCTTCGGGTGGTACACCCGAATTCTCAAGTGCCATGCGAGCGGTTTGAAGTGCCGCATGCCAACCGGCAATCTCATCGCGCCATGGCGACGTTGCACGCAAAGCAACGGCGAGGTGTTCGCCTTGGACCGCCGCTGCTTCGATATGCTCGAATGAGACAACCGATGGGCCGAACGTATCAATCGCTTCGTACACCGCGCCGACAGTTTCCGACAGGTCATCGACATCGACCGAAGCACTCGGGTCAAAGACGAGACGTTGCCACTTCTGAGTCGCGGAGAGGCGAGCGGGAACCTCAACGACCTCCGCCACGATTGATTCGTCGAGCGAGTCCGACGTTCCTTGTTCGAAGGTCACCATCCAATCGATACGGTAGTCCAGACCTAATGGCGCCGTAACGAACTGTCGCAGCGACATGTTCGGACTGTAGAGATTGTCGGTATGCCGCGAACGTACATACTGAATCGGCTGGCGGTCACTTAAGTTGCGGGCCAAGAGCATCGTGCAGCCTCCCCGTGATGCAGCGCCGGAACAAGGCGCCTGCGTTGTTATGTAGTTTCTCTAGCGTTTCGCGAATCACCGAGGAGTCGCGTACCATTTCGGTGCAAACCGCGTCTTCTGTAAAAAAGTCGGCATCGATCAAAAACGCGCGACGCTGACGATCAAGCGACCAGAGCATCGAACTTTGGAGCAGCAGCATACAGTCTTCCAGCCGCAGTATTGACTGGGACATCATGTTGCTGACATCACTATCCTCGGGTGTGAAATCATCAGCCAATGCATTGGGGGCGAGCGGTCCCAGCAAGAATGGCTTCACCAGCTCATGCCACGCAACGCCGTCGAGCTTCAGACTTTCCCTTTCGATCACATCCTTGTAACGCAGTCCGAGTCGCTTCGGAACGGCGTCGGGGTAGCACTTTGCCAGGATCTCGACTATCTCGAGGAGGCGCGGAAGAAAGTCTTCCCAACTCTCATAACTCGAGGTCGTCAGCGCCAAAAAGTCCGAGCACAGCGTCACCCGCGTGGAGTTGTCAGCAGACGTGAAATGGTAGAGCTTCGATGGCTGCGAAGGCAACGCCGGCATGTTCACCGGACCGGATGCATGCAGCGTCAATGTGAGCGCCTGCTCGATGCTTCGCACCGGGTACGAGCTGTTGGACAGGGCATTTTGAAATCCAACCGGCTCATGAGACTCCAAGTCGGTGAGGCGATCGAATCTCAACTGGCATACAACCTCCGCGAGGGGGTTGTTGGCATACCGAACCCTATCGGATCGAGCTATTTTCATTCTTGAATATGCGAAACCAAGGGGCGGGAAGGTGCGCGGACCGTGATCGTTTCCGCATACAGCAACTAAATTTCCGAAAAATGTAGCACAAGTTCACGGTTTTTTTGGTGCGATATCGGGCGGTTCTTCCCTCCATTTCACTGGATTGCGGTCGATTTTGGGCAAATGAAGCCTGACAGTGTGCTTAACATGGACTAATTCTCGAAAAAGTCCGTAAGTGGACTTGCCGGGAGCCGCCCGCCCTATCTAGTAAGCAGTTACGGGATGTTTGAGTAGACGGCTAGACGCCACTGCATTTCGGGCACGACACCATGTCGCCTTCGAGGGCGAGCGGCTTCCGAAAATGATGTTGGTTGATGTGCACGCGAGCACGCGGCCGCCATGGTCGGTGGTGTCGCCATCGCGGATGAATGCCGAACTCATGCCAAATCCTCATAGAAATCCGTGGGGAATGTAGCCGCACCGTGAGGCGCAACTAGTTGACGGGCGACCGGCTGAATATGTAACGGCAGAGAGGGGGGGAGGAATTGAACTGTTTCACCGAGCTTGGCGCGAACTACAGTGAAATTACAGTTTGGACGAGCTTGGACAGCCCTGATTGACCTTGATTCGCCTTGGTTTTGCAGATTGCGAGTCATGCAAGGCATTGATTTATAAGGGAATGTGGTGCGCTGGTAAAACTCCGAAGGCAGGGGTTGCTGGTTCGATCCCAGCCGGGCGCGCCAAATAGCCTGATTCCAGGCGTTGAATTTCCCGATCCGTTTTCCTGAAGTCGTCCAGGCGTAACGTCACCGCACGGCGTCGCATCGTCATCGGCCGGGCCGTTCTCACGCTATTCCGCCGCCTTTCCGGTGTGCGAGAATCGCCCACAACGACCACTCCAAGCGTCGATCGCGGCGGCCGTCCGCGCATCGCGCCGACTCCCGATGGCTGCCATTCCGTCTACCTCGACCGCAGTCGCTGCATGCCCGCTGACCGATGCGCAGCAGGCGCTGCTCGCGCGTCTGCACGCGTATTCCCCCGACGATCCCGACGCGCCGCTGCCGTACAGCCGGCGCCTCGCCGACGCCGAAGGCTGGTCGCACGACCACGCGCTGGCCGTGATCGACGAATACAAGCGCTTCGCGTTTCTCGCACAGGTGGCCGGGCATCCGGTCACGCCGTCGGTCGCGGTCGATGCCGCGTGGCATTTCCATCTGCAATACACGCTCGAATACTGGGACGTGTTCTGCGCCGGCGTGCTGCGCGCGCGGCTGCACCACATGCCCGGCACCGGCGCGCCGGACGAGGCCGCCGTGTACGCGCAGCGCTATCGCGACACGCTCGTCAGCTATCGCCGGCTGTTCGGCTGCGAGCCGCCGGCATCGATCTGGCCGCGTCCCGTCGACCGGGCAGTCGAGCGAGAAGCGGGGGTCGAGGCGCAGCAGCCCGAGCGCATGGCCGCCGTGGCGCCGCGCGGTGCGTGGCGCGACCGTCTGCCGAAACTCGTGTGGCCGGCGGCCGCCGCCAGTGTCGCCGCGACCTGCGCATCGGCGCAGGATCTCGACGTGCTCGACTACACCGGGCCGCAGTTTCTCGCGTTTTACGTCCCGGCCTGCGTTGTCGCGTTGTCGTTGATCGTCGCGTTGCATGCCATCGAATTTCGCATCCGGCGCTGGGGCCGGCGCACGCGCAAGGCTTCGTCCGGGCTGAGCGCCGACGAAGTCGCCTATCTCACCGGCGGCGAAGCACGGGTCGCGCAGGTCGTGACGATGTCGCTCGCGCATGCGGGCGCGGTCGATCTGTGGAGCGTTCACCTGCAAGGCAGCTACGTGAAGATCGCGGATCTGGAACGCGCGGGTCGGTACGACGACTACTGCGCGTGGCTCAACGAGCAACCGTCCGGCACCGTGCGCTACGGCGCGTTTCGCGAGCGGCTCGCGAGGTATGCGCAGGAGGTCGTCGACGGGATGCGTGCGCAGGGCTGGTTCTGGGCGCCCGGCGAGTTGCGCGCGTCCCGGACGGCCGCGCGCGCGATCGCGCTGCTCGTGTTCGGCACGGGCGCCGCGAAGCTTGCGGTCGGTTTGAGCCGCGGGCGGCCCGTGCTGCTGCTGTGCATCTGCATGGCGGTGTTCGCGATCGCGTACCGGATCGTCGCTGGAAGGCTGACCGGCTTCCGGCGCGGCGGCCCAACGGCGGCCGGGCGCGCCGCGTTGCTCGAGCGCAGGAACGCGCACGATCCGCGGGCTGCGCGCGACGCGCGGCACGTACGCAGCGCGCAGGGAGCGTCCGGGATACGCGACGCCGAACGTGACGATCCGGGCCCGTTGCTGTGGACCGCAGCGCTGTTTGGCGCAGGCGCGCTGGCCGGTACCGTATGGTCGGCGTATGCAGGCCCGGTGCTGGCCGCGTCGCGGATGCCGTCGGTCGCCGCGGCGAAAGCGGGCGGTGGCACTTCGTTCGACTCGTCCGACGGCGGCGGCGCGTCGTCGAGCTGCAGTTCGTCGAGTTCGTGCAGTTCCAGCTCGTGCAGTTCGAGCAGTTGTGGCGGGTGTTCGTCGAGCTGAGCGGCCGGCCGGTGTCGTTCAGCGAGGCCCCGCCACGCACGGGGTGACGGGGCCATCGCCCGAACAACCGCATGGAATGGGCTCAGATCGTCGCATCGCGTGCGTGCATGCTTCGGTAACCTGTCAATCGACGCTCTCCGTGCCGAAACGGTCGCCCGGGCGCGACACGCGTCGCGCATGCCGGGCTGCCGCCGTGGCGGCCGGACGCGATGACTGTCCGCCGCTTTGCCCAGCCCTCCATGACGACGCCAGCTTCCGACGTTTCCGCGTGCGTTCGACACGCCGCGACCTTGTGCCAGAACGGACAGTTTGCCGACGCACTGTCGCTTGTCGCGCCGCAGCTCGACGCGCCAGCGGTGGACGTCGCGGCGCTGCACGTCGCGGCCGTCTGCGCGCTCGGCCTGAACCATCTGGCGGACGCAGAAGCCTCGTGGCGGCGCGCGATCGATGCGATGCCGGCGTTCGAGCCCCCCTACGACGGCCTTCACGCGCTGCTGATGTCGCAGGGTCGCTTGCCCGACGCCGAAGTGATCCTGCGCCGGCAGCTTGCCTGCGTCGCGCCGTTGCGCGCGTCGCACCATCACCGGCTCGGCAAGGTACTCGAAGCGCTCGGCCGGCTCGACGAAGCCGAGCAGGCGTTCGGGCAGGCCCTGTCGATCGAGCCGCGGTCGCCCGACGTGCTGACCGATTTCGGCAACCTGCTTCGCGTCCTTGCCCGGTCGGCGGAGGCGGAACTCGCGTACCGGCTCGCGATCGCGGTTCGCGCCGACCACGTACTCGCGCACGCGAATCTCGGCGCGATCCTCGTCGACATGCGGCGGTTGCCGGAAGCGGAGGCGGCGAGCCGGCAGACCATCGCATTGTGTCCCGATCATCCGGAAGCGCATTACAACCTCGGCGTCGCGCTGCAGAACCTCGATCGCTTGCCCGAAGCGGAAGCGGCCTATCGCGACGCGATCCGCTGCCGGCCCGGCCTGCCGCAGGCGCACAATAATCTCGGCTGCGTCCTGCGTGCGCAGGGCCGCCACGACGAAGCGGCCGTCGCGTTCACCGACGCGCTGGCACTCGCGCCGCAGATGGCCGAGGTGCACTACAACCTCGGCACGACGTTCGCGCATGCGGGCCGCCTCGACGAAGCCGAGCGCGCATACCGCCGTGCGCTCGAACTGCGTGCCGATTATGACGACGCGCGCTTCGGGCTGGCGACGCTGCTGCTCGGCGTCGGTCGGTTCGAGGAAGGCTGGCGCCGCTACGAATCGCGCTATGAGCAGTCGACGTTCGTGCACCGCCGGACCCGCGAGGTACTGCGGTGCGCGCAGTGGCAAGGCGAGCCGCTGGCCGGCAAGACGCTGCTCGTGTGGCAGGAGGATGGCCTCGGCGACATGCTGCAGTTCAGCCGCTATTTCGCGGAATTTCGCGCACGGCAGGCGGCGCGGGTGGTGTTTGCGTGCCAGCCGGCGTTGCATCGGCTGATGGAGACGGTCGACGGCGTCGACGCGGTGGTCGATCACGAGACGGCTACCGCGCAGGCCGCGCAATTCGATTACTGGACGAGTCTGTTGAGCGCGCCGATGCACGCGGGCACGACACTCGAGACGATCCCGCCGCCGGTGCGGTTCGTACCCGATCCGGCGCGTGTCGCGCACTGGGGCGCGCGCCTCGATGCGTTGCCGCCCGGCCCGCGTGTAGGCCTCGTGTGGAAAGGCAATCCGAAGCACCACAACGACGCGCACCGTTCGCTGCCGTCACTGGCATTACTGACGCCGCTGTGGAGCGTGCCGGGCGTGAATTTCGTGAGTCTGCAGAAAGGGCAGGGCGAGGACGAAGCGCGCCAGCCGCCGGGCGGGCTGCCGTTGCTGCACCTGGGCTCGGAACTCGACGATTTCGCCGATACGGCCGCGATCGTCGCGCAACTCGATCTCGTGGTGTGCGTCGACACGTCGACCGCGCATCTGGCCGCATCGCTCGGCAAGCCCTGCTGGGTGCTGCTGCCGAATCAGGACGTGGACTGGCGATGGATGCACGACCGTGAGGATTCGCCCTGGTATCCGGGCACGGTGCGGTTGTTCCGGCGCGGGCGCGGCGAAGCCTGGATCAGAGTGATCGAGCGTATGCGGCTGGCGTGCGCGGCGCATTTCAGAGAATGCGTCGATGCGTAGCCTGTCTGGCATGCCGCGCCGCTCGCCATCCATTTTTTGTGCTGCTTGTCCGTCAGGGGTGAGGCGATGAAAGTCGCGATCATGCAACCGTATTTCCTGCCGTATATCGGCTACTTTCAACTGATCGAAGCGGTTGACCGGTTTGTCGTATACGACAACATCAAGTACACGAAGAAGGGTTGGTTCAACCGGAACCGCTTCCTGCTCAACGGCAGTGATGCGCTGTTCAGTATTCCGCTGAAACGAGATGCCGATTCGCTCGATGTTCGTGATCGAGAGGTGTCGTCCGATTACGATCCCGTGAAACTTGCCGCCCAGTTGAAGGGAGCCTATGTTCGTGCGCCGTTCTTTGAGCAGGGATTCAACCTCGTGAGCGCCGTGATCGACGCAGATGAGCCGAACCTGTTCCGGTTCATCAAGCGATCGATTGATGTCGTCGTGGATCGGCTCGGCATCGACACGCGTATCGATGTGTCGTCGTCGATCGACGTTGATCCGTCATTGAAGGGGCAGAGTCGCGTACTCGCGATCTGCGAGTCGCTGGGGGCGACGACGTATGTCAATGCGATCGGCGGTGTTGATTTGTACTCGCACGAAGACTTTGCGGCGCGCGGCATCGATCTGCGGTTTCTCCGGTCGAAGCCGATCGAATACGTTCAATTCGGGGCGCCGTTCGTTCCCTGGCTGTCGATCGTGGACCTGCTGATGTTCAACTCCGTTGCGGAAGTAAGGGACATGCTGACGGAATACGATTTGATTCAGGCAGTCCCTGCGGACGGGGTCGCGATGCCCGATACGGTGCAGCAGGTATCGGGGTGACCGGTCACGGCCGTGTCCTGTCGGGGACGCGGCCGTTCGAGCTGCTGGCCTTGCTTGTGCAGGTAGGGCGATACGCACGCGCGCTGCGTGCACCGTGCAAATTGCGCTTAGTTTACCGGCTGAATCAGCAGCGTCGCCTGTCCGACGTTGTCGCCACAGTAGTCATCGCTGACGTAGGCGAAAACATCGTTGAGGTCGCTGGTCATCAGGATGACGGAGGGTTTGGCCGTGATTGCGGTACCCCATCGGATGCTTCCGTAGCCGTAGCCGCCTTGCATCATCACGGTATCGATGTTGCAGCCATTATCGAGTGAGCCGCCACCGCAACTCATCGTGTTCGACACAAGAGAGACGGCGTATTGGCCCCTTGCGAGCCTGAATTTTGCCGACGTGCCGCCGGAGACGGTGCCGACGAAGCTGGAAAGGCAATTGGCTTTTGCATCGATCACGACGCTGGTGGCTGCGCTGCACGTCAAGGAAACCATGGCCGCGAGCGCGGCGGCGATCAGTTTGGTACGCATCAGTCGAGTTCTCTCAATATTCAATTAGTTGGTATGTGCCTGGCGTTACCAAGCGTGCACCGGAAAACCGGTTTCTCTTGCCTGGATTGCACTTCGTGGCGAAGCGCGATAGGAGAAGGGGAATCCGGTGGTATGCGTCGCACCCGATGCTTGATTGACGCGGGATACAGTTGCCTCGCTCCGGCAGCGATTCAGGCCCGTGGCGTAAGTGTCGGCGAAATGCACAAACGTCGATTCCTGTCGGAATGGCATTTGTTGCATGGCGCCATGCTTACTTTTGCTATAACGTCAGGTCTGTCCCGGAATTTAGGTTTTGCCCGTCATTGCGCGGATAAACCGGGGAGCGTCGGTCCCCATTCGACGTCGACTGCGTTACCTGCTTCGGAAACGGCATTCGACTCGCGGCCACGCATTGCCGGCCGGTATGCGCGGGCCGTCCTGTCAGCTCACGTGAAGGACGGGGCATCGATGCATTTCGTCACATGCAGGCGGATCTAGAATCCCTTCCAGTAGTCGACGAATCCTTCTTTGTAGTGGAACCACGTGGTCTGGAGTTCGCGATTGATGGATGCGACCGTTTCGCCGATATGTGCGCACTTGTCGCGAAGCAGCACCCAGCACTTCGCCTGCGGACAGTAGAGCGATGCCCGATAGCCCCATTGCTCCATCAGGATGGTCATGCTTCGATTGGTATGAAAGGCGGTATGGACGGGGGGGCGCAAGTAGAACCATTCCGGGTCGTTCGGCACGCGTTCACAGACAACCGTGTGGATGACCAATGCACCGTCGTGATCGACCATGTCATGCACGAAATCGAGATCGCTGCGGCGCAGGACGTGCTCGAACATCGCCGAATTGATCACGGTCTTGTAGCGACCAAGGTTGGATGGATCGATATATCTCCCCGAGCCGTCGTTTTTCACGTAGAGATCGAAGATCGGCAGTTCAAGATCGTAGTACTTCGCCAGGACATGACTCAACGTACCGTACCCGGCAGCATAGTCGACCATGTTGTCCAGGCGAATCACACCATTCTTTCCGAGCAGGGCGAGCATCATGGCCTGTTCGGCGTACGGCGGCTGGTTGCCCTTCGTTTCGTTGGCGGGATTCTCGATGTAGTGATGAAACTGCCGATTCAGTTCACTCCATTTCTCCACCGGTAGCGATTGATGTGTGCCGGACCAGACGAAGCCGCACTGCCGACATTTGTAATAGTCGACCTTGCCGATCGAACTCATGAAGTCGGAAAAAGGTCGCTCGGTATAGGTCTTCGAGAAATAGTAGTCGCCGTCGGCGTCGCAAATCATGCACTTCATTTTGTCGCGCTCTCTTTCTGCTGAGTGATGCGATAGGCGGCCGCGTGGTCGCGGAGCCGTGTTCAGTGACACCGGGCTTCGAACGTACCGGGTTTGAGCGATGTCACAACGTGCGTTCGAGCACGATGGCGTCCGATCGCGCATCGATCGGTTTGAAGCCCATCCGCGCGTAAAAGTCGCGGGCGCCGGGATTGTCCGGATGCACCTCGAGGCGGCATCGCAGGAAACCTCGTGCATGGGCCAGCTCGAAGGTTCTGGTGAGCAGGCGTTCGCCAAGACCGGTCCGCCGATGCGTCGGCGCTACCAGGATCAGCGTTACGTACAGTATTCGCGTCGCGTAGTCGTTACAGTAGAAAGCGACGAAACCGTGACAGATGCCGTCCACTGCTTCGGCGACGAACTCGGCGCGCGCCTCCAGCTTGTCGAGATAAGCGGGTAGCGTGGTACGGATGAAGTCCGCGTTTCGCACCTGTTCCTGCTCGATCAGGTCGCGAATCGCGCTGAATGCGATGGCGCTGGGGGGGCATGAGGACGACCGCGGCAGGTCACTGGTTGCCGGCGGCGTCACGCGCGCCCCTTGATGATCTTCACGATTCGTTCGACGTCTTCGTCGCGCAGTGCTGGATAGATCGGAAGGCACAGCACGCGCTCGGACGCGTGTGCGGCGGCTGGCAGCAGCGACTTGTGCGCCGACGGCAGCCCGCGATACATCGGAAATTCCGAGATGAGCGGGTAGAAGTAACGGCGCACATAAATTTCGTGTGCGCGTAACTTGCTGTAGAGCGCGTCGCGGCTGACCGGATATTCGTCGTCGACGAGAATCGGAAAGTACGAGTAGTTGTGTCGTACGCCGTCGCCGTGCTCGAGGCATCGCAGTCCACGCAACCCGCTCAGCTGCTCGCGATACAGGGCATCGATATGGGCACGGCGCGCGATTGCCGCATCGACATGCTGAAGCTGCAGCAATCCGAACGCCGCGTTGATCTCGCTCATCTTGCCGTTGATGCCGGGCGCAACGACCGTGACTTCGTCGACGAACCCGAAATTCTTCAGGTGATCGATGCGTTGCTTCGTTTTCGCATCGGGACAGATGATCGCGCCGCCTTCAAAGGTATTGAATACCTTGGTCGCGTGAAAACTCAGTATTGACAGGTCGCCGTGCCGCAACAGACTGCCCGTCGGCGTGTGAACGCCGAACGCGTGTGCTGCGTCATAAATGACACGCAGGTTGTAGTTGTCCGCGATTTTTTGGATCGCCTCGACGTCGCACGGTCGGCCATAGCAGTGCACCGGCATGATCGCGCTTGTCTGCGGCGTGATGGCGGCTTCGATCTTCGCAGGGTCCAGATTCAGCGAATCGGGGTCCACGTCGACGAATACGGGCTTGATGCCGTTCCACAGCAGCGAGTGCGCCGTCGCGACGAACGAGTATGGCGTCGTGATCACTTCGCCGGTGATTCGAAGCGCCTGCAGCGCGGTGACGAGTGCGAGCGTACCGTTCGCGAAAAGCGACAGGTGAGGCACGTCGAGGTAGTCGCATAGTGCGCGCTCGAATTGCTGGTGAAACGGGCCGCCGTTGGTGAGGACCCGGCTGTCCCAGATCTGCTGGAGGTACGGTATGAATTCGTCGAGTGGCGGCAAGTACGGCTGCGTGACGTAGATGCTGTCGCGAGGCAGTTGTGCGACGGACGACGCAGGCAGGCTGGCAGTCATGGTGGTCCCTCTGTTGCGTGGAGGTCAGGCCTCGGTCGTGGCCCGTGCGATCGCCGTATCGTCGAAAAGCGGCGTGTCGAATGCGATCGCGGACTCGCCCGCGCACCAGCGTGCCCACATCGTGCGCAGCGCCGACGACAGTCCGGCCGCGACGATCTCCGGGCGGAATGCGGCCGACTCGGCACAGCGCGCGCGCAGGCCGGTGCGAAGCGCCTGAAGCGACGCAGTGTCTTTGCCGAGAGCGAGTGCTTTGGCGACGAACTCGTCCTCGTTTTTCGCTATGTATGTGTCGAGCCCTACGTGCATCAACCAGTTCGCACTGCCCCGGCCGGCCAGCGTCACGCCAGCGATGGTCAGTGTTGGCACGCCCATCCATAGGGCATTTAGCGTCGTGGTTGAACCTGTGTAAGGAAACGTGTCCAGACAGAGGTCGACGCCATGATGCTGTTGCAGGTAGACAGGAATGTTCGAACGCCGGTGGAACGACAGACGGCCGGCGTCGATGCCGGCCGCGGCAAACCATTCGGTCAGCACCCGCTGGTCCCCTTCGTTGCCGATTGCGCCGAGCGCCATGCGCGCGGTCGGATCCGCATGCAGCACGCGCGCCCAGACGCCGATGACGTGGGGGCTGAGTTTGTTCAGGCGGTTGAAGCTGCCGTACGTCGTATAGCCATTCCGTAGCGCGGGCAAGACGTTGACGGGTGGGCAATTGGGCGGCGGCATGAACGACGAGATGGCCGGCAGCCGCACGATCTGCTCGACGAACTGATCGTCGAATTCGCCGTGCGGCGCGACAAAGCGATCCGCAATGAAGTAGTCCATCGCGGCAAGCCCCGTCGTGGCCGGATAGCCGATCCACGACGCCTGCACGGGCGCCGCACGCTGCGCCAGCGCGACCAGCCGGTTACGACCGGTGTGCCCCGACAGGTCGATCACGATGTCGATGCGATCGTTGCGCACACGCTCGAGGAAGGCCGTGTCGCTCATGCCGGCGACGGTGCGCCACGTCGTGGCGTGGGCCTTGAAACGCTCGGACACGTGATCTTCCTCGAAGTGATTGTGATAGAAGTGCATCGCAATGCCGGGATCGGCGGCGAGATGCTCGATCACGGGCACCGCGTAGGACGCGACCGCGTGGCTGAACAGGTCGCCCGACACGAAGCCGACCTGCAGCTTGCGCGCCGGGTCCCGCGAGTTCGAGAACACGGCCGCGCGCTTGCGCTTGTGATTGCCGTAGCGCTCGCCGAACTTGCGGTGTTCCGCGACGAGCGCCCGCGGATCGAAGTCGCTGCTGTGCGTGATACAGAACAGCATGCTGCTGTGGGTGACGCTGTCGGTCGGATTGATTTCGATCGAGCGCCTCAGCCAGCCTATCGCTTCCTGCGTTGCGCCCTGCTCGAGCAGCACGAAGCCGAGGGTGCCGCACGGTGCAGCGGCGCCGGGCGCAAGCTCGACCGCACGTCGGCAGGCCGCGATCGCTTCATCCATGCGGCGCAGCGCGAACAGCACGAGACCGCGAATCCGGAAGGCCTCCGGATGATCGGGCTGAAGCTGGATCAGGCGCGTGCACTGCTCGTCGGCTTCCTCGAGACGGTTCATCACCCGCAGCGTATCGGCGAGCAGCATGCGCACGAGTAATTCGTCCGGCAGCAATTCGATCGTGCGAAAGCCGGCCTCGATCATCTCCGCGAAGCGGCCTTCCCGGTGAAGCGATGCGGACAGCGCGCGCCAGCATGCGCCGTCTTGCGGGTAGTCGGCGACCAGTTGCCGCGCAAGCGCGGTGGCTTCCGCGTGCTTGTTCTTGTCGAACAGCGCCGCGTGCTTTTGCAGCAGCGTCTGATTGGGACGCCGGACCGGCTTGCCGGAGTCGCTCCTCCCTGCGTGGCCGGTCGCGGTTTCCAGGACGATCGCCGCGTCGATGCCGCTCGGGGCAACCGCGGCAGTCGCGAGCACGACCTCGGGCGACGCCAGTTGCGCGATCAGCCCGTCGAGCGCCGGGCCGTGCACGCCGCGCTGCTGCGCGATTTCGACGGCGATCCACGCGGCGGCCGTTTGCCCGGTGCGATGCAGCGCATGAATGTAGCTGACCCAGTAGTAGCCGTTGTCCGGGTTCGCGCCGATGGCGGCTTCGAAATGCGGCACCGCATCAGCCGCCTGGCCCGTATCGACCATCAGCACCGCGAGGTTGTAATGCGCATCGCCATGCGCGGGCACCGCGTCGAGGATGGCCTCGTACAGCGCCCGGGCGTCGTCGAACGCACCGCTGCGCTGGCGCTCGAGCGCGTTCTCCATGACGAGCGCGATGTCCTGCGCAAGCTGCTGTTCGGGCGTGAGCGCGGCGGTGGCGGGCAGTTCGGTCGAGAACATGATGAAATCTGCGGAAAGTCGGTCGATACCATTATGGGTAGCGGGCCGTCGCGCCGATGCCGCGAGGTGACGTGAAAAGCCCGGTCAGTTTGGTCGATTGACCGGTCGGCCGACGGAGGGGCGGTGCGGCTGGCGACACCCCAAAAAAAACGCCCGCACGAGGCGGGCGGGGAGGCGAACGAGCACGCCCTCACATCAGCGTGTAGTTCTTGTTGTCGGGTTGGCGGCGCGCATTGCCGCGCGCGGCCGGATGCGGATCAGCGGTTCGCGATGCTCTGGTACTGGCCGACGGCCTGCACGCGGCTCATTGCCGCCTGGTATTCGTCGGTCAGCTCCTGCTGCGCGCGTTGCGCGTCGGCGAAGATACGGTCGTTGCTGGCCTGCATGCGGCGGATCGCCGCGATGCCGACGGGCGGCTGGTCGGTCGAGAGCAGTGCGACGAGCGACCAGCGCGCATCGACCAGGCGTACGGCCTCGGCCCAGTCGGCCATCGCGGCCGCATGTTCGATCCCGTCGGTGAGCGCATCGATCTGCGCAATCAGTTCGGTCTGTTCCATCGGTGCTCTCCGGTCCGGCCAGCGATCAGCCCTTGTTGTTCGACATCGCGCCGGCGCTGTTCGCGCCGCCGAACAACTGGGTCAGGTATTGCGAGTTGCTGTTCATCGTCGCCATCAGCGTGTTGAGCGCGGTGAACTGCGCCTGGTACTGGCTCGTCAGCTGGGCTGCGTAGTTGGACAGCGTCGTCTGCTGCTGCGCGACGTTTTTCAGATCGTTGCTGAGCGCGGTCGTGCGCGCGGCGATCAGTCCGTTCGTCTTCGTGTAGTTCGTGATGTTCGTCGTCAACTGCTCGCCGATCCCGTTCTTCGAGTTGAACAGGGACGCGACGCCCGTCGGGTTGTTCTGCAGTGCGCCGTTGAGCGCCGTGCTGTCGACCTTCAGCGTGCCGTCGGCCTGCAGCGTGACGCCGATCGACGCGAGGTTGACCGTCGAGCCGTTGCTGTTCACGCCGCTCGCGACGATCGATGCGAGTGCGTTCTTGATCGTGTTCAGCGTCGAGTCGCCGAGCAGCGGGCCTTGCGACGACGCTCCCGACGTGAAGCTCGACAGCGAGCCCATCGTCGTGACCAGCGTGTTGTAGAGCGTCGCGAAGTTGTTGATCGCGGCGGCCTGGGATTTCGTGTCGGTCGCGACCGTCAACGTTTGCGGCTGCGTGGCGCCGACGGCGGCGCTGGTCAGGTTCAGCGTGACGCCGGTGATCGCGCTCGTCACGGTGTTGCTCGCGCTGGTGCCGGCGATTCCGTTGATCGTGAACGCGGCGTCCTGCGCGGCGGTGCTCTGCTTCCACGCGGCGCTGCCGTTCGCGGACGTGATCGTCGACTGGCCGCCCGTCGTGCTGGGCGTCGACGTGACGCCGAGGCTGGACAGGCCGTTGTCGCCGGCGACGTTGCTGAGCGCGACGCCGATCGTGTTCGCCGCGCCGGTCGGCGTCGAGCTGAGCACGAGGTGCGCGCCGTCGCTGCCGTTGACGACCGATGCGACGATGCCCGGGTTGCCGGTCGCGGTATTGATCGCGGCGGCGATGCCGGACAGCGTGTTGTTGGTGCCGTTCACGTCGACGGTGAACGACTGGCTGCCGAGCGACAGCGTCATCGTGCCGGTGCCGAGCGCGGTCGACGCGCCGAACGCGGCCGACGACAGCGACTGCGACGTCGCGATCTGCGTGACGCCGACCGAATAGCTGCCGGCTACTGCGCCGGCACCCGCGGTCGCGGTGAGGCCGGTGCCGCTCGCGGTCGCGGTGAAGGTGTTCTGCAGCGAGCCGTTCGACAGCGTGGTGAGGCTGGCCTGCAGTGCGCTCAGCGCGGCCGACAGCGCGCCGTACGCGGAAATCTGGGTGTTGTCGCTGCTTTGCTGCGCGTTGAGCGCGGCGGCCTGGCCGGCGGTTTTCGCATTGACGAGTGCCGTCACGAGCGAGTTGACGTCCATCGACGAGTTGCCGGTCGAACCGCTGATGATCGATTGGGCGGCTTGCTGCAGCGCGCTGTTGGCCGAGTTGTTGGCGGCGGTGACGGCGGGATTGATCGTCGACATCGTGTTGCTCCGTGCGGCGGGTGATCCGGGAAGTTCTGGATGAAGACCTGGCGGCGGAGCAACGCCCCGCGCGCCAAGTGACTGCGGCCGGGCCGCGCGTTACGCGGGGCCCGGCCGTCGGTTGCTACGCGATTACTGCAGGAGCTTCAGGACCTGCTGCGGCAGCGAGTTCGCCTGTGCGAGCACCGAGATGCCTGCTTGCTGCAGCACTTGGTTCTTCGACATGTTCGCGGTTTCCTGCGCGAAGTTCGCGTCGGTGATCTGCGACTGTGCCGACGACAGGTCGGTCGATTCTGCCTGCTGCGCCGTGGCGATTGCCGTGAAGCGGTTTTGTGCCGCGCCGAGTGCCGCCTGCACGTTGTTCACCGTCTGCAGCGCGTTGTCGATCGACACCATCGCGACGTTCGCCCCGCTGACCGTGCTGATGTCGAGGTTCGACACGGTAGCCGGCTTGTTGACGGCGTTGATCTGAGCGATTGCGTTGGTGATTGCGGTCTGTTGTGCCGCGGACGTACCTGCGCCGGTTGCGCCCGACTGCAGCGTCAGGTTGCCGACTGCCGTGCCGGTGCCGGTGGTTGCGTTTGCGCCGAACACGGACTGGGCAACGGTTTGCGAGATGGCGCCGCCGTTCTGGTCGGTGAACGTGTAGCCACCCTTACCGTCGGACAGCACGTTGATCGCGGTGATCGTTGCGCCCGAACCGGTGTACGCGCCGTTGTTGTCGAGCGACAGACCCGTCACCGTACCGACCGTCTGGCCCTTCTGCACCAGGCCGCCGCCGATCTTCGCGGCCGACATGCTTTGGCTCAGGTCCAGCGAAATCGTCTGGCCGACGTTCGCGCCGACCTGGAACGACACGATGCCTGCCGAGCCGTCGAGAATGTTCGTGCCGTTGTACGTCGTTTGCGACGCGATACGGTTCACTTCCTGGATCTGCTGCGAAACTTCCTGCTGCAGTGCGGCCTGGTCGGTCGTGGACATCGTGCCCGTCGACGCCTGGACGGCCAGCTGGCGGATACGCTGCAGGCTGTTCGTCAGCGACGACAGTGCGCTCGATGCCGTTTGAATCATCGACACGCCGTCGTTGGCGTTCGACACGCCCTGGTTCAGACCGTTGATCTGGGTCTGCATCCGGGTCGAGATCGCGAGGCCTGCTGCGTCGTCCGCTGCGCTGTTGATGCGCTTGCCCGACGACAGGCGCGTGATGGCCTGGGACAGGGCGTTTTGCGAGCCGTTGAGGTTCTGCTGTGCAACCAGCGAGTTGATGTTGCTGTTAATTCCGAGCATGGAAAAATCTCCTGTATAAGCCGAAAGCCCTGGAAAGCCGTTTTGGCGTCGGCGGAAGCACTCGTTCATTGCTGGCCGCCTCAGAGCAGGATTTCGGCGCACCAAAACAAAACTTGAGGGGCACGTGGAGATTCGGCCCGATTTTTTATCCTTCTTTGTCATTTCGGACCGGCCCGGCACGGCGCCGGATTAAACGGGGGCAGAAACCGGCCCGATGCGGCTCCGGCACTCAGTCGTGACGCTGTGCACACACGACCGACAAAAGGGTGGTTTTGTCTGTGATTCCCTGCTATGATGGCGGGCTGAATTGAGATTTTCTGTCACGCCTTTGCCGGTTTCGGCATGTCTGCTGGCAGTCAAACGCGGCGCTGCACGCGGTTGTGAAGCGTACTCGCGGTGCTTTCCGCCTCTCTTTTCCGGCCTCCGAGGCCGTATTTCCGCTCGTTTCGCCTGTTGTGGGGACGCTCGGATGGCCGGTGCGTGGCGCTTGGCCGCTACGTTTTTGACCGTTTAAGCAATTTAGGAACGACATGACGACGATTCTTCTGAAAGAAAACGAGCCGTTCGAAGTGGCGATTCGCCGCTTTCGTCGCGCTATCGAAAAAAATGGCCTGATCGCTGAACTGCGTGAGCGCCAGTCTTACGAAAAGCCGACCGCAGTCCGCAAGCGCAAGAAGGCAGCAGCCGTCAAGCGCCTGCACAAGCGCCTGCGCAGCCAGATGCTGCCGAAGAAGCTTCACTAAGCGCGTCTGACGGTTCGCCGCGAAACGGCGGAGTGTGCCTCGAAAGAGGCCGCTCCGCCGTTTTGCTTTGGCGGGCCGGGAAAATCCCGAGGCCATTGCGGCGCGGGTGTTCCCGCCAGCTGGCGAGACCCGGCGGCCAGCGGGTTGCGGCCGCCGGCCGCGGCGTTCAGAAATCGATCTTCGCGCTCAGGCTCACCGTGCGCGGGTCGCCCGGCTTCACGTAGTCCGCGTACTGGTATTCCCAGTAACGGCGGTTCAACACGTTGTCGATCGATGCGCGCAGCGTCACGTCGTGCCGTCCGACTCGCGTCAGGTAACGCGCGCCCGCGTTGACGACGAGAAAGCCCGGTGCGTCGAGGCCGCCGGCCGCGCGCAGCGGCGTCGCGCCGGTGAATTTCGCGTCGACGCCGAGCGTCAGCCCCGGCACGCCCGGCACCGCATAGCCGAGGTCGCCGGCGAGCACGAAGCGCGGCGCGCCGGCCACGCGGTTGCCGTGGTTGCCGATCCCGTTCGCGTACCACGCGTCGAGCAGCATCGCGTCGACGCCCGCGTTCCAGTGCGCGCCGAATTTCGCGCGCGCGCCGACCTCGATCCCCTGAATGATCGATTCGCCATCCTGCACGTAGACGTTCGCTGCGTTCGCGTATTCGGCGCTGCGCTCGATGCGGAACAGCGCGGCCGTCGCGCTCCAGCGCGCGCGCTCGCTCTTGATCCCCAGCTCGTACTGCTTGCTGCGCAGCGGCTTGAGCACCTGGCCCGCGTTCGCGTAGACATCGTTCACGCGGCTGCCGGGCTCGAGCGACTCGGCGTAGCTCGCGTACGCGGTGGTCGTCGGCGCGAGCTTGAACATCACCGCGAAGGTCGGCGTCACCACGCCGTTCTGGCGATAGCCGGGGTCCTCGGCGCCGCTCGCCTGGAACGCGCGCTGCGCGTAGTTCATGTAGCGCACGCCGGCCAGCACCGACCAGCGCTCGGTCAACTGCACGGTGTCGCTCGCGAACAGCGATTTCTGCACGATCTCGCTCGTGCGGTACTGGATGAAGCCGTGCGGACTCTCGTAGCGGTACGGATTCGGCGCATAGAGGTTGCCGGCGCCGAGCGGCACGAACACGCTGTTCGCCGAATAGTCGTTCGCCTGCTTCTGCCACGACGCGCCGAGCACGATCTGGTGGCTGAACGGGCCCGTGCGCACCTTCCCCTCGACCATCGCGCGCCACTGGCTGAAGCGGTGATCCTCCATGCCGACGTAGCGGCTGTCGGTGTAGTTGCCGGCCGCGTCCTGCAGGTAGAGCGTGCTTTCGTTACGCCGGCGCGTCGCCTTGCTGTAGCTGTACGCGACGTCGAGCTGCCAGTCGGGCGCGAGCTGGTATTGCAGCCCGGCCGTATAGAGCTGCAGGTTCGTGTTCAGGTACTGGTCCTTGCCGCCCAGGTTCGTCGATCCGCCGCTGATCGTCGCGGGTAGCGCGCCGCCCGGATAGCTGCCGGTGAAGATCGACGGCGTCTGGCCGGTCGTGCGGCGGTCCTGGTACAGCGCGCCGAACGACACGGACAGATCGCGCGTCAGGTTCGCCTGCAGCGCGAGCGACACGCTGTCGCGGCGGATGTTGCCGTCGTTGTACGTCTTGCCTTCCTCGTGCGTCGCATTCAGCCGCGCGCCGAACATGTGGTCGGGACCGAAGCGCTGGCCGAGATCGACATGCTCGGTCCACACGTTGGTGCTCCGGTAGCCGATGTCGACGCTGCGCACCGGTTCGGCGCCCGGCTGCTTCGTCACGTAGTTGACGACGCCGCCCGGCGTCACGAAGCCGTACAGGAAGCCGCCGAGCCCCTTCAGCAGTTCGACGCGATCGAGCTGCTCGTACGGCATCGTGATGCCGTACGTGACGAACGGCAGTCCGTCGATCTTGTAGCCGTTCTGCCAGTCGAGCTGCATGCCGCGCACCGTCATGTAGCTGGCCCAGGCGCTGTAGGCGCCGCTGTTGTCCGACACCGACGCATCGTTCGCGAAGACGTCGCCGAGCTTGTACGGCTGGCGGGCCTCGAGCTCTTCCGACGTGACGATGGTCGTCGAGAACGGCGTGTCGAGCTGGCGGCGGGTGCCGAGCGCACCCGTCGAGATCGTGTCGGTCAAGTGTTGCGGCGAATCATGCGCGGCCGTGATGTTGAGGGCGGGCAGTACCGCGGCGTCGCCGGGCGAATCGTCCGCATGCGCGAGCGACGCGGCAAGGCAGGCGAGGGCGGCGGCCACGCGGCGTGGACGGACAGGCGGGCGGGCGAGGCAGACGGTCATGGCGAGCGGGTAAAAATGCGAGTAAGAATCATTCGCATTGAGTTAAAATGTCGCGCATCGTATCAAAACCCGCCAACCGCGCAACAATTCCATGCCGCGTACAAGGGCATCCGGCCTCGCCGGGCCCGACCGGATGACCGTTGCGCGGCGCTCGACATCAAATGAACTGCATCCCGTCGAATCGGGGCCGCCGCTCGTGCCGGCCCGCCTTCCTTTCGCTGCGCACGCGATGAATGCGTTCCTGCGACCGTTTCTCGTGCGCCTGCACCGCTGGTTCGGGCTCGCCATCGCGCTGTTCCTGTTCGTCGCGGGGCTCACCGGCGCATTGATTGCGTGGGACCATGAGCTCGACGCGGCGCTGAACCCGGATTTCTACACCGCGCGCAGCGGCGCGGCGCCGCTGGCGCCGCTCGAACTCGCGGCGCGCATCGAGGCCGCCGATCCGCGCGTGCAGGTGACCTATCTGCCGCTCGCGATCGAACCGGGACACACGCTGCAGGCGGGCGTGATGCCGCGTACCGATCCGGCGACCGGCCAGCCGTACGCACTCGGTTTCAGCCAGATCGCCGTCGATCCCGCGACCGGCGCGGTGCAGGGCCGCCGCGAATGGGGCGCGCCGTCGCTCGCGCGGCTCGACCTGATGCCGTTCATCTACCGGCTGCATTACTCGCTGTTCCTGCCCGTGTACGGCGGGGTCAACTTCGGGTTCTGGGTGATGGGCGTCGTCGGCATCGTGTGGGCGATCGACAGCCTGATCGCGCTGGTGCTGGCGTTTCCGAACCTGAAAAGCTGGCGCAAGTCGTTCGCGTTCCGCGTGCGGCGCGGCGGCTACCCGCTCGTGTTCGACCTGCACCGCTCGGGCGGCGTGTGGGTGTGGGGGCTGTTGCTCGTCGTTGCGATCACATCGATCTCGATGAACCTCGCCGTTCCGGTCGTGCGCCCGCTGGTCTCGCTGGTGTCGCCGCTTGCCGAAACGCCGTATACGAATCCGGAGCATTTCCCGCCGGCCCCGCCGGGCAGCCAGATCCTGCCGCGCGAGCGGATCGTCGAGATCGCGCGCTCGGCCGGCCGCGACGCAGGGATCGCCGCGCCGCCGGGCGCGCTGCTGTTCGCGCCGGGGATGAACGCGTATGCGGTCGGGTTCTTCACGCCGGGCAACGACCATGGCGACGTCGGACTCGGCAATGCGTGGCTGTACTGGAATGCGGTGACCGGCAAGCCCGTCGCGGCTCAGGTGCCGGGCCGCGGTTCGGCCGGCGACCTGTTCATGCAGGCGCAGTTTCCGCTGCACTCGGGGCGAATCGCCGGTGTCGCCGGACGTGTCGCCGTGAGCGTGCTCGGCATCGTGATCGCGATGCTGAGCGTGACGGGCGTGTGCATCTGGGTGAAGAAGCGCGGCGCACGCGGGCGGGCTGCGCGGAGCGCGCGACCGGCCGTGCCGGCATCGTCGCGCGCCGCGCGATAAGGACCGCGGGGCAAGCAGCAGGCGGACGGCGCAACCGCCGCCGGGCAGCGGCGCGGCACCCGCGCCGGGTGTGCGCCCGCGCCGTCAGCCCGCCTTGCGCCGGCGGGCCGGCTGCTTGCCGCCGAGCGCCGCGCATCGCGCGTGGCACGGGCAGCCGGCTTCGTGATCGTTGACCATGCCGGTTGCCTGCATCAGCGCATAGCAGATCGTCGAGCCGACGAACTTGCAGCCGTACGCCTTCAGCGCCTTGCTGAGCGCGTCGGACTGCTCGGTCGAGGCGGGCGCGTCGCGGTACGACTGCCACGCGTTCTGGACCGGCGTGTCGCCGACGAACGACCACAGGAACGCGGCGAGCGACCCGTGCTCTTCGCGGATGCGCTGCACGGCGCGCGCGTTGGTCACCGCCGATTCGACCTTCGCACGGTTGCGCACGATGCCCGGGTTCTCCAGCAATTTCTCGATGCGCGTGGGCGTGAAGCGCGCGACGGCATCGACGTCGAAATCGGCGAACGCTTCGCGATAGCCCGCGCGCTTGTTCAGGATCGTCGACCACGACAGCCCGGCCTGCGCGCCTTCCAGAATCAGCATTTCGAACAGGTGGCGATCGTCGTGCGACGGCACGCCCCACTCGGTATCGTGATAGTGAGCGTCCGCTTCCGTCTTCACCCAGTTGCACCGCTGCGACATCGTCTGCCTCGTTTTCAGTGTCGATTCGATCGCGCCAGCATAGCGGAAGCCCTTTTGGCGGGATAGCCGGCCGAACGGCAGATGGGCGCGCGGCGCCGATCCGGTTAAGCTTGGCGCCTGTTCGAATCAGCGGGATGAAGCATGGCGGCATTACTTTTTGCGATCGGCATCGACGGCGGCGGCACGGGCACGCGCGCGGTACTGGCCGACCGGGACGGGCGCGAGCTGGCGCAGGGGCGCGGCGGCCCGTCGGGGCTCGGTCTCGGCATCGAGCGGGCATGGGCGTCGATCGGCGCGGCGTGCGCGGATGCGTTCACGCAGGCCGGTCTCGCGTTCGACTGGTCGCAGTGCGCGCTCGGCTGCGGGCTGGCCGGCGTCAACAACGCGGCGTGGCTCGCCGCATTCCGCGCGCAGGCGCCGCTCGGCGCGCTGGCGATCGAAAGCGACGCGTATACGACCGTCGTCGGCGCGCACGGCGGCGCGCCGGGGCTCATCGTCGCGCTCGGCACCGGCAGCATCGCGGCGGCGCTCGACGCGGCCGGCGCGTGCCGGATCGCGGGCGGCTTCGGCTTTCCGTCCGGCGACGAGGCGAGCGGCGCATGGCTCGGCGTGCGCGCGCTCGCGTATGCGCAACAGGCGCTCGACGGCCGCGTGCCGCGCGACGCGTTCGCCACGGCGCTGCTCGCGGAAACCGGCGCGCGCGATCGCGATGCGCTCGTCCAGTGGTCGTGCGACGCGAACCAGACGATCTACGCGCGTCTCGCGCCGATCGTGTTCGCGCACCGCACGCATCCGGTTGCGCGCGCGCTGATCGCGCAGGCTGGCGACGAGATCGGCAAGATGATCGACGCGCTCGATCCGCAGCACGCGCTGCCGGTCGCGCTGTGCGGCGGGCTGGCGGATGCGCTCGCGCCGGCCGTGCCGGCGCGGCATGCCGCGCGGCTGCGCGCGCCGCTCGACGATTCGGCGCATGGTGCGCTGCGGCTCGCGCTCCAGGCGTTGCGGGCGGCGGAGGGAGCCTAAGCCGAGCGGAGCGCGCGCGGCGAATGCCGCATCGCAGCAGCGCCGCAGGCGGCGCCCGGCCGGTAACCGCGAGGCAACCACCCGGCAACCGCCCGGCGCGCTGCCGGGCCCGACGTTAAAATGACGCTTCCTCCGTGCCCCGAGCGCCACTCTCCCGTCCCATGTACAAAGTCATCGCCACCGATCTCGACGGTACGCTGCTGAACAGCGACCACCAGCTCGACCCGTACACGATCGACACCGTTCGCCGGCTCGACCGCGACGGCGTGCAGTTCGTGATCGCCACGGGGCGCCACTATGCGGACGTCGCCGGCATTCGCGACGTGCTCGGCATCCGGCCGTACCTGATCACGTCGAACGGCGCACGCGTGCATGCGCCGGACGACACGAAGATCCACGGGCAGGACATCGACGCAGCGATCGTGCGCAGCCTCGTGCAGCCGGAAGTCGTCGGCGCGCACGGCCGCGTGATCGTCAACCTGTTTACCAACGACGGCTGGCTGATCGACCGCGAAGCGCCGCACCTGCTCGAATTCCACCAGGATTCGGGCTTCCGGTACGAGGTGATCGACATGGCCGCGCACGACGGCGCCGATATCGCGAAGGTGCTGTATATCGGCGAGCCGGCCGATCTGGCGGTCGTCGCCGAGCAGATGCGCGTGCAGTTCGGCGATACGCTGTACGTCACGTACTCGCTGCCCGACTGCCTCGAAGTGATGACCGCGAACGTGTCGAAGGGCCGCGCGCTGCGCACGGTGCTCGCGCGGCTCGGCGTCGACACCGGTCACTGCATCGCGTTCGGCGACAACATGAACGACATCGACCTGCTCGAAACGGCCGGCCATGCATTCATGATGAACAACGCGAACCCCGACCTGATCGCGCGGCTGCCGCACGTCCCGCGGATCGGCAACAACTTCGACGCGGGCGTCGCCCGCCACCTGCGCACGCTGTTCTCGCTGGAAGACGACGTCGTCGCGTCCTGAGCGTCCTGAGCGCCCGCCCGGGCGCGTATTCCGCGCGGAAATGAAAAACGGGCGCCAGGGGCGCCCGTCGAAATTGCCTGCCTCGATGTTCTTCGACAGCGTGAGGCTCGCTGCTCTGCTCGCTTGACCCCGTAGTGTTTTATTCGCTTGTGCGAGCGGATGCCGGCAGCAGGTCGACGGCGTCGTCACGCCCGGCGACCAGCGGGTAGATGATCCCCGCGAGTACCGCGCCGATCAGCGGCGCGACCCAGAACAGCCAGAGCTGGCCGATCGCGTCGCCGCCCACGAACAGCGCCGGGCCGGTCGAGCGCGCCGGGTTCACCGACGTGTTGGTGACCGGAATCGAGATCAGGTGGATCAGCGTCAGGCACAGCCCGATCGCGATCGGCGCGAAGCCGGCGGGCACCCCGCGCTTGTCGGTCGCACCGAGGATCACGAACAGGAAGAAGCCCGTCATCACGACTTCGCAGATGAACGACGCGGCGAGCGAGTAGTGGCCGGGCGAGCGATCGCCGAAGCCGTTCGTCGCAAAGCCGCTGCCGACGACGTCGAAACCCGGCTTGCCGGTTGCGATCAGGTACAGCACGAATGCGCCGAGCGTGGCGCCGACGACCTGCGCGACGATGTACGGCGCGAGGTCGCGTGCCGGGAAGCGGCCGGCAACCGTCAGGCCGACGCTCACCGCCGGATTCAGGTGGCAACCCGAGATGTGGCCGATTGCGAATGCCATCGTCAGCACGGTCAGGCCGAAGGCGAGTGCGACGCCGGCAAAGCCGATGCCGAGGCCCGGAAAGGCGGCGGCCAGCACGGCGCTTCCGCACCCGCCGAGCACCAGCCAGAACGTGCCGAATACCTCTGCAGCGAGACGCTGAGAAAGATTCATGTAAGGACCTCGTCCAAGTGGGTTGAAGACCCCGGCCGACGCAACGGATTTATTTCGTCGTCCGGAATTGGTCTGGATTATAGGAAATGAATCGGGTCCGGGAGGGTAAACGATTGTTAAATTTGAATGGCTGACGAATGCCTTTTATTAGAATAAGTCCGCATTCTCGATATAGACGATTCGGTTAAAGATGGCAGCATTAATTTCGAAGGGCAGGGCGGCAGTGCAGACGACGTAACGGATGTTGGTGTCCCGGCCGGATTCGCCGGGGCCGCATCATCGAAAAGGGGAGTCGAAAAATGTCTCAATACGCGAAACTCAAGGCGCAGATCGCCGATCTGCAGGCCCAGGCGGACGACGTGCGCCGCCAGGAAGTGGCAGCGGTGATCGCCGATGTCCAACGAATGATTGCCGAATATGGCCTGACGGCCCAGGACCTGGGCTTCGCGGAACGGGCACGGCGCGGGCGTCCGCCGAAGAAGGCGCCGTTGCCGCCGAAATACCGCGATCCGAAGTCGGGTGCAACCTGGAGCGGGCGTGGCAAGCCGCCGAATTGGATCGTCGGCAAAAACCGCGATCGTTTCCTGATCGAATGACCGAAAGCCGAATAGCAAGAGCCGCATCGTCGATGCGGCTCTTTCGTTTTACGCGCCGATTTCGACGCGGATTTTACGGTCTATTTCGGCGCGGATTTCCGTGTCAGGCGCCCGCGACCCGGCGCAATGCCGGTTGCTTGGTTGCCGCGCAAAGCGATTCGTAAGTTTCGACGTAACGCCGCGCCATTGCCTTCGAGCTGAAACGCGTGTCGAAACGTTCGCGGATCGCGGGGCGCGACAGGCTGTCGATCCGGTGCAGCGCGCCGACCGCGCCCTGCACGTCTTCGACGATGAAGCCGGTCACGCCGTCCTCGATCACTTCCGGCACCGAGCCGCGGTTGAACGCGACGACCGGCGTGCCGCAGGCCATCGCCTCGATCATCACCAGGCCGAACGGCTCCGGCCAGTCGATCGGGAACAGCAGCGCCTTCGCGCCGGACAGGAACGCGGGTTTTTGCGCTTCGTTGATCTCGCCGATGAATTCGACATGCGCCTGGTCGAGCAGCGGCTCGATCACTTCCTTGAAGTAGTCGGCGTCGGCCTTGTCGACCTTCGCGGCGATCTTCAGCGGCAGCCCGCTTTGCGCGGCGATCCGGATCGCGGTGTCGACACGCTTTTCGGGACAGATCCGGCCGAGGAACGCAAGGTATTCGGGCTTCACGTCCGGCTGCGGCGTGAGCAGCGTGTCGGGCAGGCCGTGGTACACGGTGCCGGCCCACGCGGCCTGCGGCAGCGGCTTGCGCTGGTTGTTCGAGATCGACACGACCGGCGAATCGGGGAACGCGTCGAACACGGGCTGCAGTTCCGGCAGGTCGAGGCGGCCGTGCAGCGTCGTCACGTACGGCGTGTCGAGGCGCGACATCAGCGGGAACGGCAGGTAGTCGAGGTGGAAGTGCAGCACGTCGAATTCGTGCGCGACCCGCGCGACCTGTTCGAGGAGCCGCATATGGGGCGCCATCGAATCGCGGACCGACGGGTCAAGCCGCAGTGCGCGCGGCCAGGCCGCCTCGAGACGGGCCGACGTGACGGAGTCGCCGCTGGCGAACAGCGTCACGTCATGGCCGAGTTCGACGAGCGCCTCGGTGAGGTAGGACACGACACGCTCGGTGCCGCCGTAGAGTTTCGGCGGGACGGCTTCGTAAAGCGGCGCGATCTGGGCAATTCGCATGGGTGTTCTCCTGTGTCGATCCATGGGCGCGACGGCGCCGATGCGGATCCCGTACAAGGTTGCGGAACTTGCCGACACACGCGGTTGGCGGTACGTGGCCGGGCCCTGGGCGGATGCGCGGAGCGCCGGACGGCAAGCTGCGGGGCGGGCCGGCACGGCTCGCGCCGCAGCCCATTGGAGTCCATTATCGATATCGCCCTGAGGGGTTCGAGTGTTTTTTCAAACACTTAAGGCTTGTTACACGATGAAATACGCAAAAACCCCGAGAAAAAGGGCGCGGAATCGTGAATCGAGATGGCAACAACTATTGTTGCGCTATCGTGAAAAAGCACTATAATTTTTACCGATCCGATTGCCGGCAGCCTTGCCGGCAGCCTTGCCGGCAGCCTTGCCGGCAGCCTTGCCGGCAAGCCTTCCACGCCTGGTGCGACGGCCGTCGGGCGTCTCGCAACCGAATCCGCGTTGCAACCCGTTTTTTCGAATCCCCTTTCAATCCGCCTTGTCGGAAAAATTCCTACACGGTTTACAGACAAATCCTGCACGGCATACGCCACTTCGCTGATACCGGCATAAATGCCGTTTGGCCAAAATTCGCCCTGTAAGACTATAAACGAGCCGGCTGAGCGTCCAGTGCGCACTGACCGAGCAAACGTTTTCATAACATGAATGGCCAAAGCAAAGCTCTTTAACGGGGGAATCATGAGCGCTACCAGCGAAATGCTCAGTGAGATCAAAGAGGTCAACCTGTCGTACCTCCTCCTCGCGCAACGACTGCTGCGGGAAGACAAGGCGATGGGTATGTTCCGCATGGGCATTTCCCAGGAACTCGCCGACGTGCTCGCCAACCTCACGCTCGCTCAGACCGTGAAGCTGGCCGCGTCCAACCAGATGCTGTGCCGCTTCCGCTTCGATGATCACGCGCTGCTGTCGTCGCTCGCCGACAAGGGCCGCAGCGACGTCGTCGCGCACGCCCACTCGGCCATCCTGATGGCCGGGCAGCAGGTCGAAGGCGTCCGCTGATCCATCCCGCCTTGCGTCTGTCCCGGCGTGTCGCGCCGGCCGGCAGCGTATTGGCCATTCATTCGAATAACGTCAAGCGGACGGTTATCACCATGGCAAGCAAAAGCGTCGTGATCGAGGTGAAGGAAATCACCCTCGCCATCGAACTGATCGAACTGGGCGCCCGGCTGCAGCTGCTGGAGGCGGAGACGAGCCTGTCGCGGGACCGTCTGATCAAGCTGTACAAGGAACTGAAGGGCGTGTCGCCGCCGAAGGGGATGCTGCCGTTCTCGACCGACTGGTTCATGACGTGGCAGCCGAACATCCACTCGTCGCTGTTCTACAACATCTACCGGTTCATGCAGGACCACGGCCGCTGCGAGCCGATCCAGTCGATCGTGAAGGCGTACCGGCTCTATCTGGAGCACGTGAACCTGTCCGGCGACGAGGCTGCGCTGAGCCTCACGCGGGCATGGACGCTGGTGCGCTTCTTCGATTCGGGGATGCTGCAGATGACCCCGTGCACGCGCTGCGGCGGCCATTTCGTCGCGCATGCGCATGATCCGCATCAAGGTTTCGTGTGCGGCCTGTGCCAGCCGCCGTCGCGCGCCGGCAAGACCCGCAAGGCCGCCGCCGCGCGCGCCGAACTGGCTGCCGCCGTGGCCTGAGCGCCCGCCGGGCAGGGCCGGACGGGGCGCGAGCGGCGCCCCCGGGGCCGCACGAATCGTCTGCGCATTGCTGGTAAACACCGTCGGGCCGCCGCCGGGCGGCCGCGAAAGTTTTCCTGCCGACTGCCGTAAACCTGTTTAACGGCGGTCTCCCCGCCGGTCTTTCGTGAGGGACAGGCAGTGCTGATTATCGTGGGAACACTCGTGACGCTGTTGTCCGTCTTCGGCGGTTATGCGCTGGCAGGCGGGCATCTGGGCGCCTTGATCCAGCCCGTCGAGATCCTGATGATCGCGGGCGCCGGCGTCGGCGCGTTCATCCTCGGCAACGGCGGCAAGACCATCAAGGCCACGCTGCGCGTGCTGCCGACGCTCTTCAAGGGCTCGAAATACACGAAGGATGTCTATATGGAGCTGATGGCGCTTCTTTACGTGCTGCTCGCGAAGGCACGCAAGGAAGGCACGCTGACGCTCGAGGCCGACATCGACGATCCGCAAAAGAGCCCGATCTTCACGCAATACCCGAAGATCCTCGCCGATCACCACATCGTCGAATTCCTGACCGACTACCTGCGCCTGATGGTGGGCGGCAACATGAACGCGTTCGAGATCGAAAGCCTGATGGACGAGGAGATCGAGACGCACCACGCGGAAGGCGAAGGCCCGGCGCACGCGCTGATGCGCGTCGGCGACGCGATGCCGGCGTTCGGGATCGTCGCGGCCGTGATGGGCGTCGTGCACACGATGGCCTCGGCCGACAAGCCGCCGGCGGTGCTCGGCGCGATGATCGCGCAGGCGCTGGTCGGCACGTTCCTCGGCATCCTGCTGTCGTACGGGCTGATCGGGCCGCTCGCGAGCCTCGCGGAGCAACGCGTCGCCGAGTCGACCAAGATGTTCCAGTGCATCAAGGTGACGATCCTCGCGACGCTGAACGGCTATGCGCCGGCGATCGCGGTCGAGTTCGGCCGCAAGGTGCTGTTCTCGACCGAGCGCCCGTCGTTCTCCGAGCTCGAAGAGCACGTGCGCCGCGTGAAGGCGAAGTGACGCGGAGCGACCGATGAGCAAGAGCAAGGATCGCGCGATCGTCGTCAAGCGGGTGGCCCCGGCGAAGAAGGGCCACCACGGCGGCGCATGGAAGCTCGCGTACGCGGACTTCATGACCGCGATGATGGCGTTCTTCCTGCTGATGTGGCTGCTGAGTTCGGTCACGCCGGTGCAACTGAAGGGGATCGCCGAATACTTCAACATGCCGCTGAAGGCCGCGATTCTCGGCAGCGGCGATCGCAGCTCGCAGGATTCGAGCATCATCAACGGCGGCGGCCGCGACCTGTCGAGCGTCGACGCCGGCACGCTGCGCCGCACCGACGGCACGACCTCGCTCGCCGAGCGCCTCGCGAAGGCGGGCGACGAAAATTCCCGGTCGCAGGCCCAGGGCGCGCAGGACCGGCTCGAGCAGACGCGCCTGCACGATCTGCAGATCAAACTGATGGCCGCGATCGAGGCCAATCCGACGCTGCGCCAGTTCAAGCAGCAGATCCGCATCGATTCGACGCTGATGGGGCTGCGCATCGAGATCGTCGATACGCAGAAGCGGCCGATGTTCGCGATGTCGAGCGATCGCGTCGAGCCGTACATGCGCGACATCCTGCGCGAGATCGGCAAGACGCTGAACGACGTGCCGAACCGGATCATCGTCCAGGGCCACACCGACGCCGTGCCGTACGCGGGCGGCGAGGGCGGCTACAGCAACTGGGAGCTGTCGGCCGACCGCGCGAACGCGTCGCGCCGCGAGCTGATCTCCGGCGGCATGGACGAGGCGAAAGTGCTGCGCGTGCTGGGCCTCGCGTCGACGCAGAACCTGAACAAGGCCGATCCGCTCGATCCGGAAAACCGCCGGATCAGCGTGATCGTGCTGAATCGCAAATCCGAAGAAGCGCTGATGCGCGACGATGCGACGACGACGACGTTGTCCGCCGACGCGGCCGGTTCGAAGCTGCTCGCGCAGCAGCTCGGCGGCCCGACGCCGGCGGTGCGTCCGGTCGTGGCGAGCGCCGTCGCCGTGGCGCCGAAACCCTGACGTTTCCAAGATTCCGAGACAGACATGATCCGAACCATTCTCGCCATCGACGACTCCGCGACCATGCGTGCGCTGCTGCAGGCCACGCTTGCGCAGGCCGGCTACGACGTGACGGTGGCGCCGGACGGCGAAGCCGGCTTCGACATGGCCGCGACGGCGCCGTACGACCTGGTGCTGACCGACCAGAACATGCCGCGCAAGAACGGGCTCGAGGTGATCGCGGCGCTGCGCAAGCTGACCGCGTACGCGGACACGCCGATCCTCGTGCTGACGACCGAGGGCAGCGATGCCTTCAAGGACGCCGCACGCGACGCCGGCGCGACCGGCTGGATCGAAAAGCCGATCGATCCGGGCGTGCTGGTCGAGCTGGTCGCGACGCTGTCCGAACCGGCTGCCTCCTGACATGAACGCGACGAATTCAACCGGTGACCGGGCATGACTCTCGACATCACTCAGTTCTACCAGACCTTTTTCGACGAAGCCGACGAGCTGCTCGCGCAGATGGAGCAGCTGCTGCTGAACCTCGACGTCGATGCGCCCGATCCCGAGGATCTGGCGGCGATCTTCCGCGCCGCGCACTCGATCAAGGGCGGCGCGGCGACGTTCGGCTTTTCCGCGCTGACCGATACGACGCACATCCTCGAATCGCTGCTCGACCGCGCGCGCAACCATGAGCTGACGCTGACCAAGGACATGGTCGACGCGTTCCTGGAAACCAAGGACGTGCTGTCCGACCAGCTCGTCGACTACCGCGCGAGCGCCGAACCGGACGCGGCCGCCGCCGCGGCGATCTGCGCGAAGCTCGAACGGCTGAAGGCCGAAAGCGGCGCGGGTGCGCCTGCCGCCGCCGAGGCCGTGCCGGTTGCGCCGGTCGCCGCCGCGGCCGTCGCGCCGGCTGCCGAACCCGCCGCTGCCGGCGACCGTGCGCCCGATCACGTGGTCGAACAGGCCGTCGCGGCCGCGCATCCGGCGGCCGACGCCGGCGCCGGCGGCCCGCACCTGAAGATCACGCTGGTCGGCGTCGATGCGAAGGACCAGGCGCTGCTCACCGAAGAACTCGGCAACCTCGGCCGGATCGTCGGTCGCGAGGAAGCGGGCGCGGACCTGTCGCTGTGGGTCGAATCGGACGTCCCGTCGGACGACATCGTCGCCGTGTGCTGCTTCGTGATCGACGAAAGCCAGATCCGCGTCGCGCACGGCACGGCGCCGGCCGCGCAGGCGGCACCGGCCGCCGCGCAGGACGCGGCCGCCGCGGTGGCCGCCGAACCGGCCGCCGC
>NZ_JAKWFH010000026.1:0-104560 GCF_029522185.1 Burkholderia sp. IO2
GGGGTAGTGCAGCTCATGACTGGAAGACCGCCATGAACCAATTCGCTATCCTTTACGCAGATCGATTCATCCGGCCTTCCGTGTAATTACTCAACCCGCCTTGAACACGGAAATCCTGACACCCCCGATATTTCCTCAGGATATCAACGAGTCGAACGATTTCCAGCGCGGTTTGACGGCAGGGGATCACGGCGTTTCGTTGCGATGCTTGCCGGAATCGCGCGTTGCGGCGACAGCGATCTATCGCACCCGTACCGTTCTTACGCAAGCCGGGGCCGGCGGCTCACCGTTATCGCCGCGCTCTCTGTAGGGGACGACCTCCACGGACATCTGCTCGCGCCAGAAGATCTCGGAGATCCGGCGGCCGTGCTCGCCGTAGTGGGTACGATGATTGAACCCCATCGACTCCAGTGCTCCAGTGAATTGCGCGAAATTCGGCTCGCATGTCGTCAGCGGCGCAGCCGGCATTCCGGGAATCGGATCAAAGCCCAGTTCTACGCGCGTCCCCCTTCCATAGACCACGAACCGCTGGATACCGACCGCCCAGTTACCGGGCAGGCGCTGGCCGTAGCCGAAGCTGTCTTGATCGATCGCGTGGGTCTGCACGCCGAAGCTGCGGTGCACCGCGTCGGGTGTCATGTCGGTAACCTGATTGCTAATCCGAATCAGCTCCAGCATGCCTTGCAGCGCCTGCGTGACGGTCAGGCTCGCCGGGCTTCGCGATTCGACGTGCGACGCCCCGCTACCGTCGGGTGGGGCATCCGCCGATTGCCCATGTGCGCCGCCGAACGGCAGGCACAGGCTCAATGCCGTCACGACGGCCAAGGGGCTGACGAATCCGTGCCTGGTATGAGCGGTTGAAACGACGTGAATTCTGTTCTTGGTCTGCATCACGCTGGATCCTTGTTGTCGTCGAGCAAAGCAACGATGTTCATTCCCCGTGCCCGTCCCGCGCGGCGTTGTGACGACATTGTCGACAATCTCGCCGACGTAATGGCGTCACTTCGTGGTGCGCGTCGACATCAATACGCTGTCACGGCACCGGACGACGCGAGTGTCCACTGAAACTTCTCAAAAAATCGACCTTCCCGTGTACGTCGTCAACCACTCCAGCGCCAGCGTCCCCGCCAACGAGTTCCCGTTCGCATCCAACCCTGGCGCCCACACGCACACCGCCATCTCCCCCGGCAGCACCGCGACGATCCCGCCCCCCACGCCGCTCTTCGCCGGCAACCCGACCCGATACACGAAATCGCCGGCCGCATCGTAGGTGCCGCAGGTCAGCATCAGCGCCGACAGCCGCTTCGCGGAACTCGAATCGACGATCCGCTCGCCGGTCACCGGCGCGACCCCGCCGTTCGCGAGGAACAGCGCGGCGCTGGCGAGTTCGACGCAGTTCATCTCGATCGCACATTGGCGGCAATACGCGTCGATCACGGTATCGGGCGGCATCTGCATGTTGCCGAAGCTCGCCATGAAATGCGCCATCGCGCGGTTGCGCTCCGCGTGCTGCAACTCCGACAGCGCGACGCGCGAGTCGTAGTCGATGTCGTTCGCGCCGATCAGCCGCCGCACGAACTCGACGAGCGCCGTCTCGGCCTTCACGAAGCGGCGGCACAGCACGTCGGTGACGACCAGCGCGCCCGCATTGATGAACGGATTGCGCGGCTTGCCGCGCTCGCTTTCGAGCTGGACCAGCGAGTTGAACGCGGTGCCGGACGGCTCGCGGCCGACCCGTTCCCACAGTTCGTCGCCCAGCAGCTGGAACGCGAGCGTGCACGCGAACAGCTTCGAGATGCTCTGGATCGAGAAGCGCTCGTGCGCATCGCCGACCGTGTAAACGTTTCCGTCGAGCGTCACGACCGCCATCCCGAACTTGTCGGCGGGCACTTTTGCGAGTTCGGGAATGTAGTCGGCCACCCGGCCCTGGCCAATCCAGGGGGCGAGTTCGGTGTGGATGCGTTCGAGAGTCGTCTGGTAATTCATCGCGTCAGGCAGGGTAGAGGCACGGCCGGATTCCGGCGAGCCCGTATGGAACCGTCCCGGCGCCGATTCGTCAAGCGCGGGCCGAATCGCGCCCTTATTTTCAAGACCGGCAAACAGGCAAGCGGCGGGCGCAGTATCATGCGGTACGTTTCGGCCGATGGCCGGCGTCCGGCACCGGCCGGCGCCGCCGCGGCTTCCCCGATGATCCGACCGCTGCCCATGTCTTTTCGCATCCTGCTCGTCGAAGACGACACCCGCCTGTCCACGCTGATCGCCGGCTACCTGCGCAAGAACGACTATGAAGTCGACACTGTGCTGCATGGTGACGCCGCGGTGCCGGCGATCCTGTCCATTCGTCCCGATCTCGTCATCCTCGACGTGAACCTGCCGGGCAAGGACGGCTTCGAAATCTGCCGCGAGGCGCGCAAGCAGTACGACGGCGTGATCATCATGGTGACCGCGCGCGACGAGCCGTTCGACGAGCTGCTCGGCCTCGAATTCGGCGCGGACGACTACGTGCACAAGCCGGTCGAGCCGCGCATCCTGCTCGCGCGGATCAAGGCGCAACTGCGCCGTGCGCCCGCGCGCGCGGCCGAGAGCACCGCGCCGCAGCCGGAGCGCTACGCGTTCGGCAAGTTCTCGATCGACCGCACCGACCGCACCGTCGTGCTGCCCGACGGCAGCACGCCCGATCTGACGTCGGCCGAATTCGACCTGCTGTGGGCGCTCGTGTGTCATGCGGGCGAAGTCGTCAGCCGCGACGATCTGATGCTGCAATTGCGCGGCGTCGAATTCGACGGCCTCGACCGCACGATCGACGGGCGCATCTCGAAGCTGCGCCGCAAGCTGCGCGACGACGCGAGCAACCCGCAGCGGATCAAGACGATCCGCAGCAAGGGTTATCAATTCAGCAAGCACGCGTGGGAATGACGCCGCGCTCGCGCGACGCCGTCACGTTCCGCGCGGGCATTCCGCCTGCCGGCCGGGAGCCGCGATGATCCGACGAACCCGTTCGCACCCCGATGCACCGCCGCTGCCGACGCTGCGCTACGTCAAGTGGCGCTGGCTGCATTTCCGTCGCGCGTGGACCGACACGCGCGCCGACCGCATTCCGAGCTGGTCGCGCCTGTACGTGCGCACCTATCTGCATCTGCTCGGCCTCGTGCTGCTCACCGCACTGGTGCCCGCTCTCGCGCTGTGCGTCGAATTGTCGCCGCAGGTCGTGTGGCATGCGTTCGACTCGTTGCCGGGCGACATCTGGATCGTGCTCGCGTTCGTGTTCACCGCGCCCGCGCTCGCCGCGTACCGGTGGATGCGGCCGGTCTGGTCGGATCTCGTGATGGTGCGCGAGCGGGCGATCGACTTCACCGGCGGCCGCTTCAACACCCGCGCGCGCGAATCGCACAGCGTGATCATCGGTCCGCTCGCGCGCACGCTGAATGCGCTGGCGATGCGCATGGAGCGGCTGATCGCCGCGCAACGCGATTTGACGAACGGCATCTCGCACGAACTGCGCACGCCGCTCGCGCGCGTGCGCTTCGCGCTCGAAATGTTGCGCGAACCGGGCTCGGCGGCCGAATACCAGGGCGCGCTCGAGAGCATCGCGCAGGACGTGACCGAGCTCGAGGAACTGATCGACATGAGCCTCACGTATGCGCGGCTCGAATACAGCTCGCTGCAGTCGAACCTCGAGTCGACCGCGCCCGTCGCATGGTTCGAGCATCAGGTGAACGACGCGCAGCTGCTGTATCCGGAGCGTGCGATCGAGTCGCGCATCGCGATCGCGTCGGATTTGCGCGTGAAGATGGACCGGCGGCTGATGTCGTATGCGATGCGCAACCTGTTGCGCAACGCGAGCAAGTACGCGAAATCGCGGATCGTCGTCGGGATCTCGCTCGTGCACGGCAACATCGGAATCTTCGTCGAGGACGACGGCCCCGGCGTGCCCGAGAGCGAGCGCGAACGGATCTTCGACGCGTTCGTACGCCTCGACCGCCGCACCGGCGGTTACGGGCTCGGCCTGTCGATCACGCGGCAGGTGCTCCACGCGCACAACGGCCGGATCGCGGTCGTCGATCCGGTCGAGCTCGGCGGCGCGCGGTTCGAGATCAGCTGGCCGGTCTAGCGATACGCGGCAAGCGTCCCGAGCCTCGCCGCAACAACGGCACGACAGCACGCAGCCGCGCGCGCCGGACCCGGTGCGTCGCCGGCCTTTCCCGCCATACCTTCCCCGTATCGATGCCTTCCTGCACCGCGAGCGCGTGACGATTCGTTTGCCACGGGGGCGCGCTTTGCATTACGATTGCAATTGCAACTATATGGGTGGCCGATCCGTGACGGCGGACGCGGGCGCCCCGCGACGCAGCAGTGAAGCCGGGGCCGCCACGATGGCCGTCCCCTTGTTCATGCATTCCTGTCCGGGTCACACATCATGCGGCTTTTGAATATCGTGTCTTCTCCCCGCGGCGCGAAGTCGGCTTCGATCGCGGTCGCCAATGCCTTTATCGATGCGTACCGGCAGACGGGCGCCACGCTCGACGTCGATACGTTGAATGTCTGGGAGGAGGATTTGCCGGACTTTGACGGCGACGCGATCGGCGCGAAATACAAGGGCGTCGCCAACGTGCCGATGGACGAGGCGGAGCAGTCGATCTGGCGACGAATCCAGTCCCTCGTGAAGCGCTTTCAGGAAGCGGACCGGATCGTCGTCGGCGTGCCGATGTGGAATTTCGGCTATCCGTACAAGCTCAAGCAACTGATCGATCTCGTCAGCCAGCGGAACATGCTGTTCACGTTCGATGGCACTGCCTACGGCCCGTTGCTGGAGATTCCGCGCGCACTGGCCATCCATGTGCGCGGGCAGGGCGAGGCGGCCGGCGCGGGACGTGCGGGCCATCCCGGCTTCGGGCATCAGGCCGATTACATCGAATTCTGGCTGAAGTTCATCGGCGTGGACGAGGTCAGAAGCTTGACCGTCGAACACACGTGGCATGCGAGAGCGCACGAAAGCATCGAACGCGCGCAAGCGCGTGCGGTCGCGATGGCCGCCGATTTCTGATCGGGAAACACGCCGGCGCGACGGCCGCACGGATGCCGCCGCAGCGGCATCCGCGCATGCTCAATAAGTCCGGCCGAGCTGCAGGTAGACGTTGCGTCGGCCGCCGGGGGCGAGCGCCACGCCGATGTAGACCGGCCCGAACGCGGTCGACAGGCTCGTGAAGAACGTATAGCTCTGCTTGAGCGCGCCGCCGCCGATCTTCTCGCCGGCGGCCCACACGTTGCCGACTTCCGCGCTGGCGCCGATCGACAGGGCCTTGATCGGCGACGCGTTGAACGTCATCAGCTGGTTCATGTACGTCACGTTGCCGTATGCGAGCTCGTTGCCGTTCAACTGGTCGGCCGCATAGGCGGCCAGATGCTGGAAGCCGCCGAGCGTGAAGTTGAACGCGTTGATCAGGTTGGTGCCGCCGATGCTCTTGCCGCCTTCGATCGTCGCGCTGATGCTGTGCCGGCCGAACTGTTGCGCGATCATCGCCTTGCCGTAGATCTCCGTGTACGGCGTGTTGGAGATCGCATCGTCGAATTCCTGCGCCGACTGGCTGTTGTGCGACAGCAGCGAGCGTTCGACGCGGAATTCGGTGTAGTAGCCGTGACGCGGGAACATCGGATCGTCGAGCTGATCGATGACGAGCCGCGCACGGGCGATGAGCGCCTGCGACGTGAAACTCGGCCACAGCAGCGTCGAGCTGCTGCCGTCGTCGGCCGAGAACGGCAGGTTGTAGTTCGGCGAGCCGTGCCCGGTCGCGTAGCCGAGGCCGATCCGGAAGTCACCGAGACGCCCGATCGGCAAGCCGAGGTCGAGCCCCGCGCGCGCCGTCTGCATCAGGTACTGGTTCAGCTTCACGTCATTGCTGTTGTCGTACAGGTTCGCATAGCGACGCTGGTATTCCGCGTACGGCGACAGGTACACGCCGTATGCGGCCGGCAGCGGCTGGCGCAATTCGACGCGCGCCGACTGCAGGTCGCTGCCGATCGTCGTGTCCGCGCGGAATTCGAGCCCCGATTCCGTGAGCCACGGCCGCCGGTAGCCGACGTGCAGGCGGAAGCCGCCTTCGTCGGTCGAACTGCTCGACATGCCGAGCCCGAACAGCAGGAAGTTGGGCCCCCAGTACTTCTCGCGCGCGTCGATCTCGAGCACGTTGTCGTCGCCGCGGCTCACGATCTGCTGCGTGACGCTCTCGAAGTTGCCGCCCGTCGTGAGTCCGAGCAGATCCTGGCTGACGGTCTGCGGATCGTAGATGTCGCCGGGTTTCACGTGCAGCGCGTTGCTGACGACCCGCTTCGGCACGCCGCCGCTGGTCTTGATGTCGATGCGCGTGATCCGGATCGGTGGCGGCAGCGGCTGCGCGTGCGCGGACCGGTACGCCGCGTACTGTTCCGGCGTGAGCGCGAAACGCCGCAGCCTCGGCAGCGCCGCGGTCGCGGCGGCCTCGCCGGCGGCGATCGCCTGCTTCGCGTTCTGGAAATCGGTGAACGCGAGCGAGCCGAGGTCCGGCGTGAGCAGCACGTCCTGCGCGTCGAGTTGCTTGCGCTGCGCGGTCACGTTCTGGCGGATCAGGATGCCGACCATCTGCTGCATCACGTCGGCCGGCGACGCGAGCGCGTCGAGCGGGCGCAACTGCGAGCCGATGTCGACGGCGATCACGACGTTCGCGCCCATCTGCCGTGCGGTGTCGACGGGCAGGTTGCTGACGAGGCCGCCGTCCACGAGCGCGCGCCCGTTGATCTCGGCCGGCGCGAACAGGCCCGGCATCGCCATGCTCGCGCGAATCGCGAGCGGCAGCGAGCCGTGGTCGAGCACGACCATCTGGCCGGTCTGCAGGTCGGTCGCGACCGCGCGATACGGGATCGGCAGGCGGTCGAACGGCTGGTTGGTCGGCACGGCGGCCGTCCAGTTCGCGAGCAGCGCCTGCAGCCGGTTGCCCTGCACGAGGCCGACCGGCGCCTTGACGCCTTTCTTGCCGAAGCCGAGCGTCAGTCCGTTGATGTACAGGCGTTCGTCCTCCCGGCTGGTTTGCGGCAGGTCCGCGCGGTCCGTCACGTCGAACGCGATATCCGCGAGGTTCACTTCCGACAGCCGCTTCTGCATTTCGTCGGCCGCCATTCCGCTCGCGTACAGGCCGCCGACGACGGCGCCCATGCTGGTGCCCGCGATGCAGTCGATCGGGATCCGGTTGTCCTCCAGCACTTTCAGGACACCGAGGTGTGCGTAGCCGCGCGCGCCGCCGCCGGACAGCACGAGGCCGATCGACGGGCGGCCGGCCGGGCCGCCGTCGGCCGAGCAGGTGTGCGCGGATGCAGCGGGCGTGGCGGCCGCCGGCGCGTTGGCCGCCGCGGCGACGGCCTGGGCGGCGGCGGATTCGGTGGCCGGCAGCGGTTGCGCGGCGACCGTGCAGCACCAGAAGGCAACGAGCGTCGTGCAGAGCGGGCGCACCGGCGCCCAGCGGAAGGAAACGGTCGCTGTCATGGTGAAAATACCTGGCGTGATCGTGCGTCTGACGCCTGCCGGGAGCAGGCAAGACCGAGAGATTACCGTGTTTTACAGGCCCAACGCGAGAGGCTGTTGCGTAGCCGGACGGGCGCGGAATGCCCGTTTCGGCAATTTCGTCGCGAAAAAATCATGGGAATTGCCTAAAGTATCGGAATGATTTGCCGCTAAGCTCGTGATGGGGCGGCATGGACGCGCGGCAAAAAAGTGCGGCGCGGCCGTCCCGGCCCGTTCCCTCACCAAGGTTTGATATGTCGACACCGCTGTTCGGAAAGTTGTTTGCGCAACCCGTTGCGATCGACCCGGGAACGGCGAGTACGCGGATCTATACGCACGAACGCGGCGTGGTGCTGAACCAGCCGTCGGTCGTCTGCTTCCGCAAGGGCGGCGCGAGCGACGCGCGGCCGACGCTCGAGGCCGTCGGCGAGCTCGCGAAGGCGCTGGTCGGCCGCGAACCGGGGCACCTCGAAGCCGTGCGGCCCATGCGGCACGGCGTGATCGCGGACGCGCACGCGGCCGAGCAGATGATCCGCAGCTTCATCGACATGTCGCGCACCCGCTCGCGCTTCGGTCGCCGCGTCGAGGTCACGTTGTGCGTGCCGTCCGACGCGACGGCCGTCGAGCGCCGCGCGATCCGCGAGGCCGCGTTCGCGGCCGGCGTATCGGAGGTCGAACTGATCGAGGAATCGCTCGCGGCCGGGCTCGGCGCGGGTTTGCCGGTGACCGAGCCGGTCGGCTCGATGGTCATCGACATCGGCGGCGGGACGACCGAAGTCGCGGTCATCGCGCTCGGCGGCATCGTCTACCGCGAGGCGATCCGCGTCGGCGGCAGCCAGTTCGACGCGGCGATCGTCAACCATGTCCGCAACCTGTACGGCGTGCTGCTCGGCGAGCAGACGGCCGAGCACGTGAAGAAGACGATCGGCTCGGCCACCAGCGCGGTGCCGCGCACGTCCACGCGCGCCGTCGGTCGCAGCATCGGCGACGGCCTGCCGCGCTCGGTCGAGCTGTCCAACCACGACGTCGCGGACGCGCTGGCCGCGCCGCTCAAGCAGGTCATCGGCGCGGTGAAGTCGGTGCTGGAAAACGCGCCGGCCGAACTCGTGACCGACATCGCGCATCGCGGCGTGGTGCTCACCGGCGGCGGCGCGCTGCTCGCCGATCTCGAACGCCTGCTGTACGACGAGACCGGGCTGGTCGCACGGATCGCCGATGAGCCGGCCACCTGCGCGGTACGTGGCGCGGGCGAGGCGATGGGGCGACTCGCGATGTGCCCGGCCGACTGACCCGGGTGCCGGGTTCGCGTCGCGACGCGGCGCATCCTTCACATACTTTCGATCTCCCGATGGCCGGCCTGCGTGGCCGGCATCGGTTCGTCGCATGGACAGGCGCGAGCGCGCCGTGCTAGCGTGACGCGCCCATTCGGGGCGGGCCGGCCGATGCGCGCGGCGATACCTGAGAGAGACCGACTACCTTGAAATATCGAACCAAACGGGGCTTCGCGGCCCGGGCCGGCCGCGTGCTGGCCGTCGTTGCGTGCGTCTGGGCCGCGGCCGCTGGCGCGATCGTCGTCCATGGCATGCGGATGCCGAGCGATCCGGCGGACGTCGCCGTGATCTTCGGCAATGCGCTCGACGAAACCGGCGCGCCGAAGCCCGTGCTCGCGGCCCGGCTCGATGTCGGCGTGCGGTGTTACCGCGCGGGGCAGTGTCCGGCGTTTCTGGTCAGCGGCGCGATCGACGGCCCCGGGCTGAACGAGGCGACGGCGATGCGCGACTACCTCGTCGCGCGCGGCGTGCCGGCGGACCGGATCGCCGTCGACGACCAGGGCGACAACACGCTCGCGACCGCGCAGCATACGCTGGCCTACCTGCGCACGCACCGCCTGTCGCGCGTGCTGATCGTCAGCCAGTATTACCACCTCGCGCGGGCGCGCCTCGCGTTCGAGCGCGTCGGCATTGCGCGGTCGACTATCTCCGCCGCCTATCCGCGCCGCTTTCAGTGGCGCGATGTCTATTCGAGCTGGCGCGAGGTGCCGGCCTATGCGGTGTATGCGGTGCGGCTGTGGGTGAATCCCGATGCGCGGCCGGTTTCGTTTCGGCCGATGCTTTATCTGATGAGCCTGTTTTCGTGACGCGGCAGCCGCGGCGGCACATGCTTCCGGCCGCGTTGCAACGGTGTTTCAAGACGAAAATCGAAGCAATTCCGGGGATTGCTTGAAAATCCGGATTCCTCTGATGATTATTGACGGCGCGGATTATCCATTTCCTGATCCGGCAGGGTAAAAATATTGCACTGCAAGATTCGCGTATAACGCATCACGACGATATATCAGCGTTTTCACGGATGCGGCGCGTCCGATATCTTTGCGAAAAACTTGAAACAAGCCGGTGAAAGACCTGCCGGTCGTTATTTGATGAGCGCCTTCCGGTGAGTAAAAAGTACATGTGCGTCGGCCCTTGATCCGATGGGAAAACATCGACTGGAAAACGGGTTGAGTTTGATATAGCCTTGTCTGATAAAAGCAGGGCAGTAATCAAATCAACAGAAAGTCGCTGCAAAAAACAGGGGCCGCCATCATGTCATTCGACTAGTTTCGACTTGCATTCCCGGTCTGGCTAAAAATTCATCCATGAATAAACCGACATCGCGCCGCGATTGCCGGAGCGGACGCTTTCATCCGTGATTTTCTGCTGTGCGTCACCCTGTGTGGTCGCAATACCAATACCAAGGCCGAAATCAATAACGAGGGAAAGCATGAATACTGCGCGTTCGAAAAAGGCGAGTGAACCGTTCCCGAGACTGTTGTTGCCCACGGGTGTTTTCCTGGCACTGTCCGGCGCGGGTATCGTGCCCGCTCATGCAACTTGCAACCAGGCGGGCACGACGGTGAGCTGTTCCGGCGTCGCGAACCCGCTGGCGCCGAGTTTCTCGAGCAACCTCAACAACATCAACGCGACGGTCAACCCCGGTGCGAGCGTCGGCGTGCTGCTCGGCGTCGGCGGCACGGCGATGTCGCTGACGGGCAACAACACCACGCTGACCAACAACGGCACGATCGACCCGTCGGCGCTCGGCTCGGGGCTCGGCGTGCTGTCGAGCGGCGCGGTGATCGGCAACGCGGCGGCGAGCTCGGTCAACGTCACCAACAACGGCGTGATGAACGGCTCGACCGGCGTGGCGATCAGCGGCGTGACGGGCATGGCGCTGTCGGTCCAGAACGGCCAGGGCGGCACGTCGACCATTACGAACACCGGTTCGATCGGCTCTTCCGCGCTGGTCGGTGCGACGCTGATCGGCGCCGATGCGCCGGTGGTCGCCGCCTACGGCGGCGGCACGGTCAACATGACGAACAGCGGGACGATCAGCGGCCGCGTGTCGTTCGGCTCGAACAGCGCGCCCGGGGGCGGCAATACGTTCACCAACTCGGGCGTGATCAACGGCAGCGTGTCGATGGGCGCGAACAGCACGAACACGTTCAATGCGATCACGGGCTCGCAGGTCAACACGGCGGGCGGCACCGGGGGCGCGTTCAACATCACGGTCGGGGCGAACACGCTCAACGTCGCGCAGACGGGCATCGTCGACGGCGGCGCGGGCGGCAACAACACGCTCAACCTGCAGCAGGGCGCTTCCGCGAACGGCACGATCGCGGCCAACAACTACATCAACTTCAATCACCTGAACGTCCAGGGCGGCAACTGGACGATCAACGGCGCGTCCACCGCGCAGGACGCGACGCTGAGCGGCGGCGTGGCGATCATCAACGACAACGCGTCGTTCGGCACCGGCAACATCACCGGGAACGGCGGTGCGTTGCAGGCGGGCACGGCGGCGCTCAACGTCTCTAACAACGTGTCGCTCGGCGTGGGGGGCCTGACGGTGCAGGGCACGACCGGGCTGACGCTGTCCGGTACGGTGTCGGGTGGCGGTGCGCTGACGAAGAACGACGGCGGCACGCTGACGCTGTCCGGCGCGAACAGCTACACGGGCGGCACCAACCTGAACGCCGGCGGCCTGGTGATCGGCAACAATTCGGCGCTCGGCATCGGCACGCTGAACGTGAACGCGTCGGCGTCGCTCGACACGAGCACGAACGTGACGCTCGGCAACACGGTCAATCTCGCCTCCGGCTCGACGCTGTCGATCGGCGGCAGCAACAGTCTCGGGCTGACCGGCGCGATCAACGGAAGCGGCGGCCTCGTGAAGAACGGCGCGGCGACCACGACGCTGAGCGGCGTCAATACGTATACGGGCGGCACGACCATCAACAGCGGCACGCTCGCGCTGAATGGGGCCGGCAGTCTGTCGGCGACCGGCACGGTCAACCTGACCGGTGCGGGTGCAACGTTCGACGTGAGCGCTGCGTCGGGCGCGCAGACGATCGGCTCGCTGGCCGGCGCGGCCGGCACGAACGTGAACCTCGGCGTCAATTCGCTGACGCTCGGCGGCACCGGCAATGCGACCTATGCCGGCACGATCGGCGGGTCGGGCAGCGTGACGCTGTCGGGTACCGGCGTGCAATCGCTGACGGGTACGAACGTATACACGGGCGGCACCAACCTGAACGGCGGCAACCTCGTCGTCGGCAGCAATACGGCGCTCGGCAGCGGCGCGGTGAACGTGAACGGCTCGTCGACGCTCGACGCGACGACCAACGTGACCCTTGCAAACGGCGTCAATCTCGCGACGGGCACCACGCTGACGCTCGGCGGCGGCACCGATCTCGGCCTCGGCGGCGTGATTGCCGGTGGCGGCGGTCTCGTGAAGAACGGCGCGGCCGCGCTGACGCTGAACGGCGCGAACAATTACACCGGTGGCACGACGCTGAACGCAGGCAGCCTCGTGCTCGGCAACGGCTCCGCGCTGGGCACCGGTGCGCTGACCGTCGGCGGCGCGGCGACGCTCGATACGAATGCGAGCCTGTCGGTCGGCAATGCGATCGGTCTCGGCACGGGCGCAACGCTGACGCTCGGCGGCAGCAACGCACTCGGATTGAGTGGCGCGATTTCCGGTACGGGCGCGCTGGTGAAGAACGGCGCGTCGACCACGACGCTGACGGGGGCGAACACCTACACCGGCGGCACGACGATCAATGCCGGCACGCTCGCGCTCGGCGCGGGCGGCAGCCTGTCGTCCACGGGTACGGTGAATCTGGTCAATGCGGGAGCCGCGCTCGACATCAGCGCGGGCAGCGCGCAGTCGATCGGCGCGCTGTCGGGCGGCGTCGGCACGAGCGTGAGCCTCGGCGCCAACGCGCTGACGCTGGGCGGGACTGCGAGCGGCACGTTCAGCGGCACGATCGACGGCACCGGCAGCCTGACGCTGGCGGGTACCGGCACGCAGACGTTGAACGGCGCAAATACCTATACCGGCGGCACGAATCTCAATAGCGGCAGTCTGGTACTCGGCAACAACGGGGCGCTCGGCTCCGGCGCGCTGAACGTCGGCGGGGCGGCGACGCTCGATACGAATGCGAGCCTGTCGGTCGGCAATGCGGTCAATCTCGGCACGGGCGCCGCGCTCACGCTCGGCGGCAGCAACAACCTCACGCTGGGCGGCGCGATTTCCGGCGCGGGCAGCCTCGTGAAGAACGGCGTGGCCACCACCACGCTGACCGGCGCGAATACTTACACGGGCGGCACGACGATCAACGCGGGGACGCTGGCGCTCGGCGCGAGCGGCAGTCTTGCATCGACCGGTGCGATGAATCTCGCGGGCGTCGGTGCGACGCTCGACCTGAGCGGCGCAGCGGGCGGCCAAACGCTCGGCGCGCTGTCGGGTGTCGCGGGAACGAACGTCAACTTGGGCGGCAATGCGCTGACGTTGGGCGGTACGGCGAGCGGCACGTTCAGCGGGGTGATCGGCGGCTCGGGCAGTCTCACGTTGTCGGGCACCGGCACGCAGACGCTGAACGGCGCAAATACCTATACCGGCGGCACGAATCTCAATAGCGGTGGCGTGGTGCTCGGCAACAATACGGCGCTGGGCACCGGCACGGTGAACGTGGGCGGCGCGGCGACGCTCGATACGAACGCGAGCCTGACGGTGGCCAATGCGGTCAATCTCGGCACGGGTGCGGCGCTCACCTTGGGCGGCAGCAATGCGCTCGACCTGAGCGGTGCGATTTCCGGTGCGGGCAGCCTCGTGAAGAACGGCGCGGCGACGACCACGCTGACGGGCGCGAACACGTACACGGGCGGCACCACGATCAACGCCGGCACGCTGGCGGTGGGCGCGGGCGGAAGCCTCGCGTCGACCGGCGCGATGAATCTCGCGAGTGCCGGCGCGACGCTCGATCTGAGCGCCGCGACGGGCGCACAAACGCTCGGCGCATTGTCGGGCGTCGCGGGCACGAACCTCAACCTCGGTGGCAACGCACTGACGCTGGGCGGGACCGCCAGCGGCACGTTCAGCGGTGCGATCGGCGGCACGGGCAGCCTGACGCTCGCGGGCACCGGCACGCAGACGCTGTCCGGCGCGAACACCTATACGGGCGGCACGACGATCGGCGGGGGCAGCACGCTGGCGCTCGGCGCGGGCGGCAGCCTTGCGTCGACCGGCACGGTGAACCTGGCCGGGGCCGGGGCGACGTTCGACCTGAGCGGCGCATCGGGCGCGCAGACGATCGGCGCACTGACCGGTGCGGCCGGCACGAACGTGAACCTCGGCGGCAACGGGCTGACGCTGAGCGGCAACGGCAGCAACACGTTCGGCGGCGCGATCGGCGGCGCCGGCGGCCTGACGCTCGCCGGCAGCGGTACGCAGACGCTGACGGGCGCGAACACGTATACCGGCGGCACGACGATCAGCGGCGGCGGCACGCTGGCGCTGGGTGCGGGCGGCAGCCTCGCGTCGACCGGCGCGGTGACCCTCGCCGGCACGGGTGCGACGCTCGATCTGAGTGGCGCGACGGGCGCGCAGACGATCGGCACGCTGGCGGGTGCGGGCGGCACGAGCGTGAATCTGGGCGCGAATGCGCTGACGCTGAATGCCACCACCAACGGTACGTTCGGCGGTGCGATCGGCGGGACGGGCGGTGTGACGGTCGCCGGCACGGGCACGCAAACGCTGACGGGCGCGAACACGTATACCGGCGGCACGACGATCAACGGCGGCAGCACGCTCGCGCTCGGTGCGGGCGGCAGCCTCGCGTCGGGGGGCGCCGTGACTCTCGCGGGCGCGGGCGCGACGTTCGACGTGAGCGGCGCGACGGCCGCCCAGACGCTCGGCACGCTGACCGGCGCGGCCGGCACGAACGTGAATCTCGGCGCGAATGCGCTGACGTTGAGCGGCAGCGGCAACGGTACGTTCGGCGGTGCGATCGGCGGGACGGGCGGCGTGACGTTCGCCGGCACGGGCACGCAAACGCTGACGGGCGCGAACACATATACCGGCGGCACGACGATCAACGGCGGCAGCACGCTTGCGCTGGGAGCCGGTGGCAGTCTCGCGTCCGGTAGCACCCTGAATCTCGCGGGCACGGGTGCGACGTTCGACGTGAGCGCTGCGAGCGGCGCGCAAACGATCGGTGCGCTGTCAGGGGTGGGCGGCACGAACGTGAATCTCGGCGCGAATACGCTGACATTGAACGGCAGCGGCAACAACACGTTCGGTGGCACGATCGGCGGGACGGGGGGCGTGACGCTGGCGGGCACCGGCACGCAGACGCTGACGGGGGCGAACACGTACACGGGCGGCACGACGATCCATGGCGGCAGCACGCTTGCACTCGGCGCGGGAGGTAGCCTCGCGTCGACGGGCGCGGTGAATCTTGCGGGCACCGGTGCGACGTTCGATGTGAGCGCCGCGACCGGTACGCAAACGATCGGTGCGCTGTCCGGCGCGGCCGGCACGAACGTGAATCTCGGCGCGAATGCGCTGGCGCTGAACGGCACCGGCAGCAGTACGTTCGGCGGCACCATCGATGGCTCGGGCAGCGTGACGGTGGCGAGCGGCACGCAGGTGCTGACCGGCGGCAACACGTACACGGGCGGCACCACGATCGCCGCCGGCGGCACGCTGCAACTCGGCAACGGCGGCACGTCGGGCAGCGTGGCCGGCAACGTCGTCGACAACGGTGCGCTGATCGTCAATCAATCCGGCAATGTGACGATCGCGAGCGTGCTGTCCGGCACCGGCTCCCTCACCCAGGTCGGCAGCGGACAACTGACCCTGACCGGCGCGAGCACGCTGAGCGGGCCGACCACGGTCAGTGCGGGCACCCTCGCCGTCAACGGTTCGCTCGGCCAGTCGACCGTCACCGTGCAGAGCGGCGCGACGCTGACGGGCACCGGCACGGTCGGCGGCCTCGTCGTGCAGAACGGCGCGACGGCGGCTGCCACGCAACCGGGCGCGGCGCTGAACGTGGGCGGCAACGTCACGTTCCAGCCGGGTTCGACGTTCCAGGTCGCCGCCACGCCGCAGCAAAGCGGCAGCCTCGCGGCGAGCGGCACGGCGACGCTGAACGGCGGCACCGTGCAGGTGCTGGCGAACCAGAGCGGCTACCAGCCGAGCACGACGTACACGATCCTCAGCGCGTCGTCGGGCGTGCAGGGCGCGTTCACCCAGGTGAGCGCGAACTACGCGTTCCTGACGCCGACCCTCAGCTACGACCCGGGCCACGTGTACCTGCGACTGGTTCAGAACGGCACGTCGCTGCCCGACGTCGCGACGACGCCGAACCAGCGCTCGGTCGCGACCGCGCTGGGCGGGCTCGGCGCCGGCAATCCGCTGTACGACGCGGTGCTGACGACCGACGCGCCCACCGCGCGCCGCGCGTACGGGCTGCTCGACGGCGAACTGCAGGCGAGCCTGAAGAGCATGCTGCTGCTCGACAGCCGCTATGTACGCGACGCGGTGACCGATCGTGTCCGCCAGGGTCTCGCGCCCGGATCGGGCCCGCTCGCGGCCCTGTCGTCGGGCGGCGCCGCGCTGTGCGGCGACAACACGGCCGGCGTGGCCGACCCGACGCTGCCGCCGGAACGCCGGATCGGCTCGCGCGACGGGTGCTACGGTGGGACGCCGTATCAGCCGGTCGTCTGGGGGCAGGCGTTCGGCGGCCGCAGCCGGCTCGCCGGCGACGGCAACGCGTCGACGATCAACCGCAGCATGACGGGCTTCATCGCCGGCGCCGACATGGCGCTCAACGACAAGTGGCGCGCGGGTCTGGCGGCCGGTGTCACGCACAGCTCGCTCGACAACGACCAGAGTTCCTCGGCGGCGGTGAACAGCTACTACCTGTCGCTGTACGGCGGCGCGCAGTACGGCGCGCTCGGCGTGCGCGGCGGCGCGTCGTACACGTGGTACCGCATCAACAGCGACCGCTATCCGGGCTTCGCGGGCTTCTCCGATCACGACTCGGCCGGCTACAACGCGAATTCGGCGCAGGTGTTCGGCGAAGTCGGCTACGCGCTGCCGGTCGGGCCGGTCGCGATCGAGCCGTTCGCGGGCCTCGCGTACGTGAACCTGCATACCGACGGCTATACGGAAACCGGCGGCGCGGCCGCGCTGCGCGCCGGCGGCGAGACGACCCACGTCGGCTTCTCGACGCTCGGCCTGCGTGCGGCGTCGCAGCTCGGCTCGATCGCGAGCGGCACGTTCACCGCGCGCGGGACGGTCGGCTGGCGGCATGCGTTCGGCAACGTGCGGCCGTCGTCGGCGTTCACGTTCGCGAATGGCGGCACGTCGTTCCAGGTGTCGGGTGTGCCGATTGCTCGCGACAGCGCGGTACTCGAAGCCGGCATCGACGCGAACGTCACGAAGCGCCTGACGCTCGGCCTCACGTACAGCGGCCAGTATGGCAGCGGCGTGCGCGACAACGCGATCCTCGGCAACATCCTGTGGAAATTCTGACCGGCAACTGACGTACCCGTCCGCGGCGCCCCGCGACGCAGCAACGTCGCGGGGCGCCGCGGCCGTTTCGTCGCTGCGCACGTGCCCGGTTCTGGCCTATCCTGTGCGAAACACGCGACGCGCGCCGCGCGTTGCGCCTCGACACAGGAGCATCGATGCCGAATCACGCCGAAGCCACGACGACGCAGGCGCCGCAAGTCGCGCCAGTTGCCCCGACCATCGCGTCGGGTCCCGCCTTCATCGCGCCCGAAGCCGATCAGCAGGTTCTCGCGCGCAACAACCAGTACGTGCTGAAATCCGGTGACGCGTTCGTGGTCAGCGACGCGCTCGGTGACATCGGCGGGCATGACGACGGCCTGTTCGTCGACGACATGCGCGTGCTGTCGAAATGGCGCCTGACGTTCGGCGGCCGCGCGCCGTCGCTGCTGTCGGGCGCGACGAGCGCCGACAACGCGTCGTTCACCGCGCACCTGACGAACCGCCCGCTGCCGCCGCTCGGCGGCCACGAGACGCCCGAGGGCGTGATTCATATCGAGCGCATGCGCGTGCTCGCGGGCGACGTGCTGTACGAAGCGCTGACGCTGACGAACTACGGCGCGAGCGAAGCCGAGGTGCCGCTGTCGCTGTCGTTCGCGGCCGATTTCAAGGACATGTTCGAAGTGCGCGGCACGCAGCGGCCGAAGCGCGGCACGGTGGGCGCGCCGCGCGTCGACGCGGGCGCGGTGCGGCTGCGCTACGACGGCCTCGACGGCGTGGAGCGCAACGTGACCGTGCATTTCTCGCCGGCGCCCGACGCGCTGTCGGTCGATCGTGCGGACTACACGCTGACGATCGCCGCGCAGGCGTGCGTGTCGATCTACCTGACCGTCGATGCGACGCTCGGGCCCGAGCAGGGCGAAGGGCCCGGATGCGGCCGCGTCGCGCTGCGTACCGCGCTGGTCGGCGTGCATCGCGAGATGCGGGCACGGCGCGAGTCGATGGCGCGCGTGAACACCGGCAATCCGCTGTTCGACGCATGGCTCGATCGTTCGCTCGCGGATCTCGGGCTGCTCACGACGCAGCTCGACACGGGGCCGTACCCGTATGCGGGCATTCCGTGGTTCTCGACGCCGTTCGGCCGCGACGCGATCATCACGTCGCTGCAGATGCTGTGGCTGCAGCCGTCGCTCGCGCGCGGCGTGCTGCGTTTTCTTGCCGAGCATCAGGCGCGCGAGACCTCCGCGTTCCGCGACGCGGAGCCCGGCAAGATCATGCACGAGTTCCGCCGCAGCGAGATGGCCGCGACGGGCGAGGTGCCGTTCGCGCTGTACTACGGCGGCGTCGATACGACTCCGCTGTTCATCGTGCTCGCGGGCGCCTATCTCCAACGCACCGGCGACGATGCGCTGATCGACGAGCTGTGGCCCGCGCTCGAGCGCGCCGCGCAATGGGTGATCGACAAGTGCGACCGCAATCCGTACGGACTGCTCGATTACCAGCGCACGTCGGAGCGCGGCCTCGCGAACCAGGGCTGGAAGGACAGCCACGATTCGGTGTTCCACGCGGACGGCCGTTTCCCGGACGGGCCGATCGCGCTCGTCGAAGTGCAGGCCTATGCGTGCGCGGCGCTCGACGCGATGTCGGCATGCTCGCACCGGCGCGGCCATGCGGCCGACGCGACGCGCTACGCGTTGCGCGCGAAGACGCTGCGCGATCAGGTCGATGCGCTGTTCTGGATGCCGGAAGGCGATTTCTACGGGATCGCGCTCGACGGTCATGGCGAGCTGTGCCGCGTGTTCGCGTCGAACGCCGGCCACCTGCTGGCATTCGGGCTGCCCGACGCCGAGCGCGGCGCGGCGGTCGCCGGCGTGCTCGGCTCGGCGCTGTTCCAGACGGGCTGGGGCATCCGCACGCTCGCGGCCGGCCAGCCGCGTTTCAACCCGATGGCGTATCACAACGGCTCGGTGTGGCCGCACGACAATGCGCTGATCGCGCGCGGTCTCGCGCGCTACGGCGACAAGACGGCCGCGGTGAATCTGCTGCGCGCGCTGTTCGAGGCGGCGGTGAGCTTCGAGATGCGCTTGCCGGAGCTGTTCTGCGGGTTCCCGCGCCGGCGCGGCGAACCGCCGACCGCGTATCCGGTGGCCTGCCTGCCGCAGGCGTGGGCGGCCGGCGCGCCGTTCATGATGCTGCAGGCGTGCCTCGGCGTGAGCATCGACGCGTCGCGCCACGAGGTGCGCGTCGAGCGCCCGGCCTTGCCGGAAGGCGTCGACTGGCTGCGGATCGACGCGCTGCGCGTCGGCGACGAAACCGTATCGCTGACGTTCCGCCGTGTCGACGGTCAGGTCGTCGCGGCGGCGGAGCAGCCGGGCCGCGTGAAGGTGGTCGCGGTACTGTAGCGGGGCGCAACGTTGCGCGATGTCGCGCCACGTTCGCGCGCAGCGGCATAGAATCGTGACATGACCCTTGAACGATGGCGGAGGTAGACGATGACGACCGACAACCGGCCCGACGACGGCGAGCACAAGCTCGAGAATCTGGAAGCGGCGGTCGACCACCTGCACAAGTCGATCGAATCGCAGAGCATCGCGGTCGGCGCGGCGAAAGGCATCCTGTTCAGCCTGATCGAAACGCTCGGCGCACTGATCGGCGATCCCGACCTGCCCGAGCATGCGCGTTCGGGCTACGAAGCGTTGCGCGACAAGGCGAGCGAATTGCGCGGCGGGCTCGACCGCCATTGATGCACGGGCGGCGCGGGCGCTGCCCGATTTGGCAGACGCGGCACAAAACCCCGTGCGCTCAACCAGTTAGGTGCCCGATACGCAGGATATCCACAAGTTTGCCAACACAATCTGTGGAGAACCGCCCGGCCGCCGGCCGGGTGCGTCGCGGGTGCGTGGCGAGCGGTTCGACAACCGTTCCGGTGCCACACCATTGACCGGTCAAGGTCCGTGGATCGAATCCCCTTGTGTATCAAGATGTTACGCGTCCGATCTGATGGATATCCACAGGCTTGCCAACAAAATCTGTGGACAACTCGCAATCGATTGCGTCGCAGGGGTTGAGGATCCGGCCGGAATGCGACCAGGGCACGAAGCCCGTGCGCAAAGGCTGCCCGCGCCGTGCACCGGCACGCTAATGCGTGCGCGATCAAGGGCTTAGGCGCCAGGTACCCAGGATATCCACATCCTTGCCAACACTTTCTGTGGACAAGCGGCGTTATTCGACGGGCGCGGCGCCGGCCGCCTCGGCCACGATCCAGTCGCGAAAGAGCGTCATCGCGGGCGTCAGCGGTTTCGACTTCAGCGACGTGAGCCAGTAGCCGCCCGCGCGCACGTCGATGTCGAGCGGCCGCGCGAGCTGGCCGAGCTGCAGTTCGCGCGCGAACATGCACGCGGGCGCGAGCGCGACGCCCGCACCCTGCATCGCGGCCTCGACCATCAGCCGGGACGAATCGAACACGGGTCCGTTGACGGCCCACGGTTCGAGCCGTGCGGCGTCGAACCAGCCGAGCCATTCGTCGGTGCGGTACGAGCGCAGCAGCGTTTCGTTCGCGAGATCGGCCGGCCGCGCGAGGCGCCGCGCGATCTCCGGCGTGCACAGTGCGGTGAGTGGCGCATCGAGCAGCCGCTCGTTGCGCGTCGCCGGCCAGTTGCCTTCGCCGAAACGGATCGCGAAGTCGAGGCCCTCGGCGGCGAGGTCGACGACATTGTTGTTGGTCCGCAGCCGCAGCTCGACGAACGGGTGCGTGTCGCCGAACTGCTTCAGCCGCGGCATTAGCCAGCCTAGGGCAAAGGTGCCGACGACGCCGAGCGTCAGCACTTCGTGGAAACGCCCGCCGTCGAACTGCTTGAGCACCGTTTCGATGCGGCTGAACGCGTCGCTCAGCACCGGCAGCAGCGCGCGCCCTTCGTCGGTGAGCCCGAGGCCGCGCGGCAACCGCGTAAACAGCGTACAGCCGAGCCGCTCCTCGAGCGAGCGCACCTGCTGGCTGACGGCGGCCTGCGTCACGCTCAGCTCGAGGCCGGCGCGCGTGAAGTTCAGGTGGCGCGCCGACGATTCGAACGCGCGCAACGCATTGAGCGGAAGATGAGGGCGGAGCTTCGTCATAAGAATTTCTTTTGTCAGCGCTCAATTATCGTTGCTTGTCAGGCAACCGTAAAGTCTCGATAGTGCTGTCTCGGCGGCCGGCCGTTTTCCCTCTCCCGACACCGTTGCGCCGCCATTCCACCACGAGACAACCGACATGACCTACTCATCGAAACGTCGAACCCTGTTGCTGGCCGCCGCGACGGCGCCGCTCGTTCTCACCGCCACCGCGTGCGCGTCGCGGCAGGCCGCTGCGCCGGACCCGGCCACGGCGGCAGCGGCGGCTGCCGCGGACGCCATGGCGCCCGCCGCGGCAGCAGCGACGCTCGCCGATCTCGAACGCGACGCGGGCGGCCGTCTCGGCGTATGCGCGATCGACACGGCGAGCGGCCGGGTCATCGAGCATCGCGCGGGCGAGCGCTTCCCGTTCTGCAGTACGTTCAAGGCGATGCTGAGTGCGGCGGTGCTCGCGCAGAGCGTCGAGCGGCCGGGCTTGCTGCAACAGCGCGTGACGTATACGAAGGCCGACCTCGTCAACTATTCGCCGGTGTCGGAGAAGCATGTCGGCGCGGGCATGACGGTGGCCGCGCTGTGCGAGGCGACGATCCAGTACAGCGACAACTCGGCCGCGAACCTGCTGATGAAGCTGATCGGCGGCCCGTCGGCGGTCACCGCCTACGCGCGCTCGATCGGCGACGACGCGTTCCGGCTCGATCGATGGGAGACCGAACTGAATACCGCGTTGCCGGGTGACCCGCGCGACACGACGACGCCCGCCGCGATGGCCGCCAGCATACGCGTGCTGACGCTCGGCGACGCATTGCCGGCCGCGCAGCGTGCGCAGCTCGTCGCGTGGCTGCGCGGCAACAAGGTCGGCGACAAGCGGATTCGTGCGGGCGTGCCGGCCGGATGGGTGGTCGGCGACAAGACCGGTACTGGCGACTACGGGACGACGAACGACGCGGGCGTCATCTGGCCGACGTCGCGCGCGCCGATCGTGCTGGCCGTGTACTACACGCAGACGCGAGCCGATGCGCGGGCGAAGGATGACGTGATCGCGTCGGTCGCGCGCATCGTGGCGCAGACGTTCGGTTGAGCCACGCGGCGCGGCGTGCGTGGCGAGATCCGCGGGCGCGCCGTGCCGCAGTCGTGACCCGCGCGATCAAACGTTGTGCGATCAACGACTTAGATCGCGCATGCTCAGGATATCCACATGCTTGCCAACAAAAAGTGTGGACAAGCCCGCACGCAGCGGCGCCCGGCATGCCGCCCGCCGTCGTGCCGCGTTTGAAGCAGCGCGGACAAAGTCTTTCGGATCAAGCGTTTGGCCGCGGTATGCGCATGCTATCCACACGCTTGCCAACACAATCTGTGGACAAGCGCGGCAAGCAGCGTGGCAGCCGGCGCGTCACGCGTCGACGCAGCACATAATCGGTGATTGGCCGCTCGCGTGCCGTTTTCGAGGCGGCGCGGACAAAGTCTTTCGGATCAAGTGCTTGATCGCGGTATGCGCAGGCTATCCACATGCTTGCCAACACAATCTGTGGACAAGCCCGCGCGCTGCCGCGATGGCAACGCTCAGGGCTGCCGATCGCCGACGGCCGGCCAGCGCGCGAACGCGAACACCCACAACATGATGAAGTTCAGCACCGGGACGAACATCGTCAGGATCCACCAGCCCGAATGCCCGGTGCGCCGGACGATGCGGACGTACGGATAGACGACGATGGCGACGAGCACGAGCGAGATGAGCAATTGCCACGCGGTAAAGTGTTCCATGGTCTTCCTCGGATTGAAATGTCGTCATGCGGTGCCGGCGGAACGGCCGGCCCGTGGCGCCGACGCGGGTTGCCGGCCATGCGCGGCCGCGTGCGGCTTGCGTGATCTTGATGGGTGACGGGCGCGGGCGTCAAGGCATCGGCGCCGCGCTGCGATCGCACTGAATCGTCCGCGTGCGCGCCGGCCGCTACCGCGCGCTGCCGAAACGGTGACACGCGGCACGAACCGTAGACCGATCAATGGGTTAGCGCAGGCTTGCGCAGGATATCCACAAGCTTGCCAACACAATCTGTGGGTAAGTGGCGCAGCGCCGGCCGTTACGACGCGCATCGAGCGTGCATCGGACTGCATCGGAGTACATCGGAGTACATCGGGACTACATCGCCGTGGCGTCGTGATGCGAAGTGCGGCGAAGCGGTGTGCGCGATGGCCATGGCGCGCGCCGTGTCTGCATCACGCGTGCCAAAGTCCATCGGATCAAGGGTTTAGCGTCGCGGTGCGCAGGATATCCACAAGCTTGCCAACATTTTCTGTGGAGAACTCCACGTTCGCGAGGCGGCCGATGCCACGCACTGCCACGCTTCGCATGTCCGCTCACGCCGTGCAGATACCGGCCACGCCGACCTTCTGGAACAGGTGCGGGCTGGCGACGGCGGACGACGGATAGGCCGACAACTTGGCGACGAACTCCGGATGCGTGAAGGCCGCGCGAAACACTTCCGTCGATTCCCAGATCGCGTAGTTCAGGTAGGTCGGGCTGTCGCCGAGTGCGCGATGAAGCTGCGTCGAGATGAATCCCGGCTGCCGCTTCATGAAAGCCGCGTCGTCTTTCCAGGCGGCGAGAAAATCGGCTTCGTCGGCGGGCGCGAGCGTGAACACGTTGACGAGCACGACCGGGTCCGCGTCGATCGCAATCTGTTGCTGGATCGGAAAGGCCGGATCCATCGGCTTGAACTGGGGCATGGGTGCTCCTGGTGAGGTAAAGGGCGAGCGGGCGGCTACGCGTGGCCGTCCTGGCCGTGCGCGCCGGACATCGCCGACAGCACGCGCAGCGCCGCGTCGAGGTCGGAAGAGCTGAAGTCGCCGGCGATGTCGCGGACATGCCGCTGCCACTGCTCGACCACGGCCTGATAGGCCGCTTCGCCGCGCGGCGTCAGCGCATACAACGGCGAGCGTTTGTGCGCCGGATTGGGCAACGACAGCACCAGCCCTTCGTCGGTCAGCACGTTGATCTGTTTCAGGACGGCCTGCCGCGTGATGCCCATCGTGTCGGCGATCTGCGGGATGTTGGGCGCGTCCGGCGCCATCGAGATCGCGCCCAGCACCTGCCAGCGCGCGCTGGTCAAGCCGTGCGGCCCGGCGAAGGTGTTGCCCCATTCGATCAGCAGGCCGTTCAACCGGAATACGGATAGCGCGACGGCGGTCAACTTGTCGGATTTCGTCATGGCCAGCTCGGGTCGTAAATTGACAACTACTTTACGTAATAGACAACTAGTTGTCAAATTGATGGGCGAGTGTCGACAGACGAAGGGGCTTCGGTATTGCAGCGTGGAAGCGCACGCGAACATCCGTGAAACCTCGACCGATCTTTGGGGCGAGCGGATTGTCCACCAGGAGTGACGCGCGCGGGCGTGCTTGCCCCGGGCCGGCGCATTTGCCGCGCACGCACGACAAACCCTTTCCGATCAAGGGCTTGGTGCTGTTAATGGAAGGTTGTCCACAAGCTTGCCAACATTATCTGTGGACAAGCCTTCGGCCGCCCGCGCATCAGGCCGGCAGCGGGAAGCGCACCGTGACGGTCAGCCCGCGTCCGCCGCGGGTGGTGCCCAGCGAGACGGTCGCGCGATGCTGTTCGGCGATCCGCTTGACGATCGACAGCCCGAGCCCGCTGCCCGACGACGTGGCGGCCTGTGCGCCTTCGCCGCGATAGAAGCGTTCCCACACGTCGGCGCGCTCGGCTTCCGGAATGCCGGGGCCGTCGTCCGCGACTTCGAGCACGGGCGTCGTGCCGTCGACGCGCGCCGACACGTCGACGCGCGCGCCTTCGCCTGCATAGCGGATCGCGTTGTCGACGAGATTGTTCAGCAGCACGCGCAGCGTGTCGGCATTGCCCGCGGCCATCACCGGCACGTCGACGATCGCGCCGAGATCGATCCGGTGCGCGTCGGCGACGCGTGCGCGATCGGACACCACCGAGCGGCACAGCGCGGCGAGATCGACCGGCGCCGATGCGGAGACGACCGCCTGCGCATCGGGTTCGAGGCGCGCGAGCGTCAGCAACTGTTCGGCGAGGTGGCCGAGGCGGGTCGTGCCCGCATGGATCTGCGCGAGGATGTGCTCGCGTTCCTCGGCCGTCGCCGCGCGCCGCAGCAGTTGCGACTGGATCGACAGCCCCATGATCGGCGTGCGCAGCTCGTGCGCGGCATCGGCGATGAAGTGCCGCTGCAGCGTGAACGAGCGGTCGAGGCGCGCGAGCAGGTCGTTGATCGCTTCGGCGAGCGGGCGGACCTCGTTCGGCATCGACGCGACGTCGACCGGTTCGAGGTTGTTCGCATTCCTGCGTTTCAGGCCGGACGCGATCGCCCGCAGCGGCCGCAGCCCCGCGCCGATGCCGAACCACAGGCCGAGCGCGAGCAGCGGCAGCATCGAGAACACGGGCCACAGCAGGTGGACGGCGATGCCCGCGATCGCTTCCCAGCGCGCATGCCGCGCCTGCGCGAGCCGGATCGTCGTGCCGCCGCGCTCGGTCACATAGGTGCGCCACGGCTGGCCGCCGACGTCGACGCTCGCGATGCCCTGCTGCGCGGGCGGCGGCAGCTTCGAGTCGCGATCGGTCGAATACACGAGCGTGCCGTTGCGCCACACCTGCAGCAGCACCGCGTCGGGGTCGCTCGCTTCGAAGCCGTGCTTGCCTTTGGCATGGTTGCTGAACGACAGCTCGCCGTTCGGGCCGACCACGATCTGTTTCGACATGCTGCGCATCTGGTCGTCGAGCAGGTCGTCGAGTTCGCGCAGCGCGCCCCAGTAGGTGCCGGCACTCGCGACCAGGCCGATCACGCACGCGGCCGGCAGCAGCCACGTCAGCAGGCGCCGCCGCAGCGACGCGTTGCGCCAGCGCGCGACCGCGCGTTCCATGCGCGTCACGTGCCGTCACCGATCCGGTAGCCGACGCCGCGCACCGTGCGGATCATGTCGTGGCCGAGTTTCTTGCGCAGGTTGTGGATATGCACCTGCACCGCGTTGCTCTCGATTTCCTCGCCCCAGCTGTACAGCCGTTCCTCGAACTGCTCGCGCGAAATCACCGCGCCCGGTTCGCGCATCAACTCGTGCAGCAGTACGAATTCCTTCGGCGACAGCGGGACTTCGTCACCGTCGAGCCAGACGAGGTGCTTGACGGGATCGAGCCGCAGCGGGCCGATCGCGAGCGTCGTCTGCGCGCGACCCGCATGGCGGCGGCTGACCGCGCGAATGCGGGCGAGCAGCTCGTCGAGCTCGAACGGCTTGACGAGATAGTCGTCCGCGCCGCTGTCGAGGCCGGCGATGCGGTCCGGCACGCCGTCGCGCGCGGTGATGATGATCGCGGGCAGGTTTTCGTCGCGGCGGCGCAGCGCGGCGAGCACCGACAGGCCGTCGCGGTTCGGCAGCCCGAGATCGAGCAGCAGCAATCCGTAGCCGGTCGCGCGCAGCGCGAGCGACGCGGCGTCGCCGTCCTTCACCCAGTCGACCGCGAAGCCTTCCTGTTTGAGGCCCTGTTCGAGCCCGCTGCCGATCAGCGGATCGTCCTCGACGAGCAGTACGCGCATGAATTCGTGTCTCTTCAAACGGGGCGCCGCGGCGCCCGGGATTCCCATGATAAGCGCACGCGTCTTAGACCAAGCTTAAATGCGCGCAGGGCGCCGCGCGGTTTTCGTACTCGTCCAATGCGGCACCGTGTCACTTCGGGATGCCCTTCAGGTTTGCTTAATCTTACGGTCCGTAATCTGGCGCCGTCGCGTTCAACGGAGCGCGGCGCCACATCGAAGAAGAGGACCACGATCATGAAACATCTGGCCAGAATTCTGGCGGTCGCGCTCGTCGCGCTGCCCGCCGCCGTCTACGCGCAATACACGGGGCCGTCCGCGCTGACCACGACCACCGTGAAGGAACTGCTCGCCAACGGCCGGGATGACCAGCACGTGCAGTTGCAGGGGCGCATCGTCAAGCACGTCGGCGGCGAGGACTACGAGTTCGCCGACGCCACCGGCACGATCCGTGTCGAGATCGACCACAAGCTGTGGGCGGCGGGCCAGCCCGTCAGCGACAAGAACGAGGTGAAGCTGACCGGCGAATTCGAGCGCAAATGGTCGGGCCGCGTGAAGGTCGACGCCGATCACGTCGAAGTGCTGCGCTGACCGATGCGCGCGGGGCCGGTGATACCATGGACGACCGGTTCCCGTTCCCATCAAGATGGCCGCCAATTTCGACGAACTCGCGTCCCGGATCCGGGCGCAATTTTCCGAGCTGAGCCCGCAATTCCAGGCGGGCGCCGCCTTCCTGCTCGATCATCCCGACGACGTCGCCACGTCGTCGATGCGTAAGGTCGCACAGCGCGCGCAGGTGCAGCCTGCGTCGCTCGTGCGGCTCGCGCAGCAATTCGGCTTTCCCGGCTGGAACGAGCTGCGCGACCTGTGCGTCGCGCGCGTGCGTACGCGGCCCGAGCCGCTCACGCAGCGTGCGCGCTCGCTCGTGCGGCCCGACGCGAAGGCGTCGCTCGCACACGACCTGCTCGCCGCGCAGCAGCACAACCTGTCGGCGACCGCCGCGCAGAACGAGCATGCGCTCGCGGATGCGGCAAAGCTGATCCGCAAGGCATCGCATGTGCACGTGGCGGGGTTTCGCTCGTGCTATCCGGTCGCGTTCGGTTTCGTCTACGGCTACCGGCTGTTCCGGCCGACCGTGTCGCTGCTGAACGGCGTCGCCGGGTCGCTCGAAATGGAACTGCGGACGATCGCGAAGCAGAGCGTGACCGTGATCGTCAGCTTCGCGCCGTATTCGGCCGAAGCGACGCGCGTCGCGCAGGCCGCGAAGGCGCAGGGCAGCCGGATCGTCGCGATCACCGACAGCGCCGTGTCGCCGATCGCGCTGCACGCGGACGCGCAACTGATCTTCACGCACGACAGCCCGTCGTTCTTTCCGTCGCTGGTGGCCGCGCATGCGATGGCCGAGGCGCTGGTCGCGCAGTTGCTGGCGCTCGAAGGCAGCGATGCGATCGCGGCGCTCGAGCGGACCGAAGCGGAACTGCACGCGAAGGGCGCGTACGTCGTTTGACGGGCGCGGCACGGGCAGTTTCAGCCCTCTCGCATCACTTTCATTCACGACCCGACGCAACTCGATGACGTTGACCTACGCAGTGACCGACGCGGGCGACGCGGCGGTGCGCAAGCAGATCGTCGCGCCGCTCATCCGCTTCAACGAAAGCCAGGCCGGCCCGGTCGACTTCCGGCCGCTGGCCGTGATCGTGACCGACGAGGCCGGCGCGGTGGTCGGCGGCCTGTGGGGCGGCACGGCGTTCGGCTGGCTGCACGTCGACCTGCTGGTCGTGCCCGAGGCCGCGCGCGGCCAGGGTGCCGGCACGCGCATCATGGACCTGGCCGAACAGGAGGCCGTCGCGCGCGGCTGCCACAGCGCGTGGCTCGACACGTTCGACTTCCAGGCGCGACCGTTCTACGAGAAGCGCGGCTATGTCCGCTTCGGCGAGCTGCCCGATTATCCGGTCGGGCACAGCCGCATTTTCCTGACGAAGAAGCTCGCGGGCTGAGCGCCGCCGCGCGGCACGATTGACGTTGCCGGCGGCCGTCGCCTACGATACCGGACAGCGATGCAGGTCGCTTCCGGGTCCGCGGAAAGGGTTCAACCCACCTGTCGCGGCAAATCCGGTCTTTCCCCATCCTTTGTGCTGGCGGTATTGCGGACCTTCGGCCATCCATGCACGAGGATCCGCATGAAAAAGCTGCCTCCCAACGCCCATCCCGATCATCTGAAAAAGCAGGCCAAGGCGTTGTTGCGCCTGTACCGGCAGGGTGACGCCGATGCCGTCGCGCGCTTCGTCGAGTCGCTGCCCGCCGCCGCGAATCGCACGCACGACGAAACGCTCGCGCTCGGGCTGCGCCTGCACGACGCGCAGTCCTGCATCGCGCGCGAGTACGGTTTTGCTTCGTGGGCCGATCTCGGCGTGTTCGTCGAAACCCATGCGCTCACGCGGGAACCGCGGCCGCTGCTGATCCGCCGCTGGCTCGAGCTGGCTTACGGCGCCGACGTGACGGGCGGCTTCGACGCGGCCCGGCCGCGCGTCGCCGCGCAATTGCTGCTCGATCATCCCGATCTCGTTTCGGCGGACCCGACCATCGCGTGTGCGGCCGGCGATCTCGACGCGGTGAAGGCCGCGCTGGCCGCCGATCCCGGCTGGATCGCGCGCGCCGGCGGGGCGCTGAAGCTGCCGCCGCTCGTCGCCGTCACGCATTCGCGGCTCGGGCAGCTTCCCGAATTCGCGGCGAGGTTGCGTGCGTGCGCGCGTCATCTACTCGATGCGGGCGCTGATCCGAACCAGCGGATCGGCAACCGGTATCCGCCGGCCTCGCTCGCCGCGCCCGATGCGTCGGCGCCGCTGTCGGCGCTCTATGGCGCCGCCGGCGTCCAGCGCGATCCGGCGCTCACCGCGATGCTGCTGGAAGCCGGCGCCGATCCGAACGACGGCGAATCGCTGTATCACTCCGTGGAGAACCCGGCGTGCACGCGGCTGCTGCTCGAGCACGGCGCACGGGTGGGCGGGACGAATGCGTTGCGACGCGCGCTCGACGTGCCGGACGCGACCGCGCTCGAACTGCTGCTCGCGCATGGCGGCGATCCGAACGAACCGGCCGGCGAGGGGCCGACCAGGACGTGGGGCGCGCCGTTGCTGCGCGCGATCGCCGTGCGTTGCCCGGCGCGCCACGTCGCCGCGCTGCTGGCGGCCGGCGCCGATCCCCACGCGCGGACCGCCGCGGGCGTCAGCGCGTACCGGCTCGCGATGCAGACCGGATCGTCCGATGTCGCGGCGCTGTTGCGCGCGGCCGGCGCGGAGGAGGCGCTCGATGCGCAAGACGCGTTCGTGTCGGCGTGCGCGCGCGCCGATGCCGACGACGCACGGCGCATCCAGGCGCGTCATCGCGACCTGCCCGGTGCGCTGTCCGACGACCGGCTGCGGTTGCTGCCGGACGCCGCCGCATGGGGTTCGCGCGATGCGGTGAAGGTGATGGTCGAGCTGGGCTGGCCGATCGACGCGCGCGGCGGCGACTGGGACGCGAGCGCGCTGAATCACGCGGTGTTCCGCGGCGATGCGGAACTGCTGGCGTTTTTGCTCGCGCACGGTGCAGGCTGGCGCGACCTGCACGGGTTCGGCAGCGACGCGCTCGGTACGTTGTCGTGGGCGTCGGTCAACGAACCGGAGGGAGCTGGTGAGGCCGACTGGGAGGCTTGCGCGCGCGTGCTGCTTGCGTATGGCGTGCCGCCAGCGGTGCGCGATCCGTCGAATCCGGACGGCGTGCTGATCGACGGTCGCGCGATGCGGTTCTCCGAGGCCGTCACCGACGTGTTGCTCGGCAGCGACGGCGGGCGGCCCGTATCGACGTGAACCGACGCGGGCGGCCGCGCGGGGTGGCCTGCATTCGGCGTTGGGCCGCATTCTTCCTGTTGCGCGACGACATTTCGACGAAAGCTGAAACGTCGCGTGCACGACCGGCGTAAGCTCACCCGTCAACACTGTCCCTGGAGTTCGCGATGATCCGTTCCGACCTGCAAGCCCGCCACGCCGAAGCTTTCCGTGCGCTGCATACGCGCCCCGGCGCGTTCATCATCCCGAACCCGTGGGACGCCGGCACCGCGCGCCTGCTCGCGATGGCCGGCTTCGAGGCGCTCGCCACGACCAGCGCCGGCTACGCGTTTTCGAAAGGGCAGCCCGACAACGCGATCGACCGCGACGCGATGCTCGATCACATCGCCGATCTCGTCGCCGCGGGGGGCCTGCCGGTGAGCGCCGATCTCGAGAACGGCTTCGGCGACGCGCCCGGCACGGTGGCCGAAACGATCCGGCTGGCGGCCGAAGCCGGCGCGGTCGGTGGCTCGATCGAGGATGCGACCGGCCGCGCCGATACGCCGATCTATGCGCGCGACGCGTCGGTCGAGCGCATCGCGGCGGCCGTCGACGCGGCGCGCGCGCTGCCGTTTCCGTTCACGCTGACGGCCCGCTGCGAAAACTACCTGCACGGCCGCCGCGACCTCGACGACACGATCGCGCGGCTCGTCGCCTATCGCGACGCCGGCGCCGACGTGCTGTATGCGCCCGGCATCACCGACGCCGACGAGATCGCGGCGGTGACGCGGGCGGTCGGCGCGCCGGTCAATGTCGTCATGGGCCTGCAGGGCGGGCTGCTGAGCCTCGACGAACTGGCGGCGCTCGGCGTGAAGCGTGTCAGCGTCGGCGGCGCGCTGGCGCGGGCCGCGCTCGGCGCGTTCCTGCGCGCGACGACGGAGATGAGGCGCGACGGCACCTTCACCTTTACCCAGGCGGCCGTGCCGGGGCGCGATATCAACCGCTGGTTTGCGGCGCCCGATAATTCGCCGATTTTGTTCGACGAATGAGCCCCAATAAAAGCCGGAATCGTTTACGGCGAAACATTGATTGACAATAATCAACCAGTTTCGCGTCCGAATTAATCGTCGATGACGACGTGAAAATCATCGTCTATTCTCCGCATTCCGCCTGTTCGGCCACAGCCGGCGTGCCGCGCCTGACGCCCGGCGGGCCGTCAGGCGTGACGATCCCGCGCATTGTTGCAGGTTATTGTTCAGAGCGTTGCCGCGCGCGGCAGTTGCTGGATGATTTTTTGATTGATAATCTGCGGCACGTTCCAATGGCCGGTCAGTGCGCCGCCGGGAATATCAATATATTCAATATATAAAAAGCTGAGAGAGCGATGACGATCCGAGAAAATCACCGCATGAGGTTTCGCGTGGGCGATGTCGTGACGCTTAAAACGGGCGGCCCGCGCATGACCGTCACGTATGCCGGGCCGGTCGTGTTCGACGACGGCGACTGGCTGATCTGCCAGTGGTTCGACGAAAGCGGCGAATTCCGGCAGGAAATGTTCCATCACGACACGGTGGTGCCCGAACCGCGCGCGATTTCGGCCGGGCGGGTCCGGCTGCGCATGCAGTCGCACCGCGACCGATCGGCGGCCTGACACCGGCCGCCTCAGCCATGCCGTGACTCGTCGCTCGCCGTTCGTACCGCGACATTTCACGCCATCCCGAAACATGCGGCGGCGCACTGCGCCGATACTGAGCGCATGAACCCGACCGATCCCATTGCCGCGGTCACGCACCGCGATCCCTATCCCTATTACGCCGCGCTCGTCAACGGGCCGCCGCTCGCGTTCGATGCCACGCTCGGCCTGTGGGTCGCGAGCCGCGCGACGGCCGTGACGGCCGTGCTCGGCGACCCGGCCTGCCGCGTGCGCCCGCTCGACGCGCCGGTGCCGCCCGCGTTGCGCGGCACGACGGCCGGCGCGCTGTTCGGCGAGCTGGTACGCATGAACGAGGGTGCATCGCGACACGACGTACCGAAGCAGGCGTTGCGTGCGGCGTTCGCGCCGCTCGACCCGGCCGCGCTGCGCGATCGCGCCGAGGCGATTGCCGCGCGGCGGTTGTCCGCGTCCGGCGATGCCGACGCGCTGAACGCGTGGTGCATGACGGTGCCCGTGTGCGCGGTTGCCGAGCTGCTCGGCTTCGACGAAACCCAGCTCGACGACATCGCGGCGCGGGTCGTCGAGTTCGTCGCGGCACTGTCGCCGCTGTCGGATGCCGCGGCGCTGGCGCGCGCGAGCGACGCGGCGCGACAACTGCTCGACCGGATGACGGAACGCGTCGCGCAGTCGCATGCGCAGGACGGCACGCTGGTCGCCGCGGTGCAGCAAGCGGCCCGCGCGTCGGGCTGGCAGGCGGGCGGCGCGCTGGTCGCGAATCTCGTCGGGTTGCTGTCGCAGACATGCGAGGCGACCGCTGCATGGCTCGGCAATGCACTCGTGGCGTGGAACGGCGAAGCAGGCGAGGTGCCGGACGCCGCCGCGATCGACGCATTCGTCGCCGAAGTCGGGCGTTTCGATTCACCGGTACAGAACACGCGCCGCTTCGTCGCGGCACGCACGACGATCGAAGGCGTGAGCGTCGAAGCCGGCGACGCGATCCTCGTCGTGCTGGCGGCGGCGAATCGCGATCCGGCCGTGCATCGCGAGCCGCACCGGCTGATGCCCGGCCGCACGGCGGGGCCGAATTTCGGCTTCGGCACGGGGCCGCATGGATGTCCGGGCGAGCGAATCGCACGGGCGGTCACGGCGGGGGCATTCGCGGCGCGGTTGCACGCGGGCGGCTGGCCGCCGCGTGACGCACTGAAGTGGGATTACCGCGCGTCGACCAACGTCAGGATGCCGAAGTTCGACGCGAGTCGGTGAAGGGGAAAGAGGAACCTACCGGCAGCCTTGTTTTTCCGCCCATTGCTCCTGGGCGGCGACACGGCGTTGCACGCGTTCGACGAGGCCGGTCGAAAAAGTCCGCATGCTGATGCCGCGGCGCTTCGCGAGGATCGTCTGCGCGACGTCGGTGCGCGGGTTCGGCTGGCACGCCCAGTACAGCGTCATCAGCCAGCCGATGCCTGTCCACGCGAACAGGGCGTTGAACATCGCGATCGTCAGCTTGTCGTGCCGGCCGCGCCGGTCGGCAATGACGGCCGGCAGGAAATAGAGCGCGATCGCCGCGACTGAACCGGCCACTTGAATCAGGACTGCATCATGCATGGTGCTGCTCCGTCCGAACTGCAATGAGGTTGATTGTCGCGCTTTTTCCGTTCGTGTGCAGGCAATTGATTGTTGCGCTTTTAGTGACGATCAGGCGGCTTCGACGTCGGTCGGCTGCACGTCGTTGCTCAGTGCGAAACCTTCGTCGAGCCAGCCCGTCACGCCGCCGATCATCAGCTTGACCGGGCGGCCGAGGCGCGCGAGCCGGATCGCCGCGCGGGCGGCGCCGTTGCAGTGCGGCCCCGCGCAGTAGACGACGAACAGCGTGTCGGCCGGGTAGCCGGCGAGCTTGCTTTCGACGATCTTGCGGTGCGGCAGGTTGCGCGCGCCGGGCACGTGGCCGGCGGCGAACTGGTCGGGGCCGCGCACGTCGAGCAGCACGAAATCGGGCGTGCCGGATGCGAACGCGTCGTGCACGTCCCAGCAATCGGTCTCGAAGCGCAGCGAGGCCTCGAAATGCGCGAGGGCGGCGGGGCTGTCGGCGGCGGGGACGTCGGTGACGTGGGACATGGTCAGGCTCTCCGGGTTGAACGGGCACGAAATGCGCCGCAATGAAGGGCAGTATCGCGGTTCGGCGCGGGTCGCGGCAGTGGCGCGATCGACAAGTTCCGGTAACATCGCGCCATGCACAATCATCTCGTCGTCGCGCTCGCCTACGATCGGCTCTGCACGTTCGAATTCGGCTGCGTGGTCGAACTGTTCGCGCTCGAGCGCCCCGAACTCGGCGTCGACTGGTATCGCTTCGCGGTATGCGCGAGCGAGCCGGGGCCGGTGCGCGCGGCGGGCGGCATTACCGTTGCCGCGCCCTACCGGCTCGCGACGCTCGATCGCGCGGACACCATCGTGATTCCCGGCTGGCGCGATCCGGACGAATTGCCGCCCGAGCCGTTGCTGAAGAAGCTGCGGGCCGCGCACCGGCGCGGCGCGCGGCTCTGCTCGATCTGTTCGGGCGTGTTCGTGCTCGCGGCGGCCGGCGTGCTCGACGGCCTCACCGTGACGACTCACTGGCGGTATGCGGAACGCCTGCAGGCCCGTTATCCGGCGCTGCGCGTGAATCCCGATGCGCTGTACGTCGACGAAGGGCAGATCGTCACGTCGGCCGGCTCGGCGGCGGGGCTCGACATGCTGCTGCATCTCGTGCGCCGCGATCATGGCGGCGCGATCGCGAACCGCGTCGCGCAGCGTCTCGTGCTGCCGCCGCATCGCGACGGCGGCCAGGCGCAGTTCGTGCCGCGTCCGGTCGCACCGGGCGGCACCGACCGGCTCGCCAAGCTGATCGACTGGATGCGCGCGCATGCGGCCGAGCCGCACACGCTCGCGTCGCTCGCCGCGCAGGCCGCGATGAGCACGCGCACGCTGCAGCGTCAGTTCTCCGATGCGACGGGGATGTCGCCGCTGGCGTGGCTGATCCGCGAGCGCGTGAACGTCGCGAAGGACATGCTCGAGGCGCAGCCGGCACTGCCGCTCGCACAGGTCGCGGCGCGCGCCGGGTTCGGTTCCGAGGAGTCGCTGCGCCGGCATTTCCGGCGCGTCGCGGCGACGAGCCCGGCCGCGTACCGGCGCGGGATGGATCGGGGCGGCACGTAGCGGGTGTCGGGCCGGAGCGCTCGCGCGACGATGAAAAGCCGTCCCTGCGGCACGATGCGCTCACCCGCGCGGCCGGGCTGCGCGACGCATTTCCGAACGCTGTCTGAACGGCCAGGAGGGGCGCCGGCGGGGGCGCATCGGCGTATGATCTGGGTTTTCGTCAGCCCGATCCAGGCACCCCCACCATGACTTCCGTCGACACTACCCCCGTCCTCGACCATGACAAGCTCGTTACCTTCATCGAGCGCAAGTGGAACGATGAAATCCTCCACGCCCTGACCGACTACATCGCGATTCCCGCGAAGAGCCCCGCATTCGACCCCGACTGGGCGAAACGCGGATATCTCGAGCGCGTCGTCACCGATGCCGCGCAGTGGGCCGAACGGCAGCCGGTGAAGGGCCTGAAGCTCGAAATCGTGCGCCTGCCGGGCCGCACGCCGGTGATCTTCTTCGAGTCTCCGGCCACGCGCTCGGGCAGCACCGACACGATCCTGCTGTACGGCCACCTCGACAAGCAGCCCGAATTCGACGGCTGGCGCGCGGACCTCGGCCCGTGGACGCCGAAGTTCGAGAACGGCAAGCTGTACGGCCGCGGCGGCGCGGACGACGGCTATGCGATCTACGCAAGCCTCGCGGCGCTCGGCGCGCTCGACGAGCAGGGCATCGAGCGGCCGCGCTGCGTCGGCCTGATCGAGACGTGCGAGGAGTCGGGCAGCTACGACCTGCTGCCGTACGTCGACGCATTGCGCGACCGGCTCGGTCAGGTGTCGCTCGTCGTGTGCCTCGATTCGGGCGCCGGCAACTACGACCAGATGTGGCTCACCACGTCGCTGCGCGGCCTCGTGTCCGGCGACCTGCAGGTCGAGGTGCTGGAAGAAGGCGTCCACTCGGGTGTCTACGGCGGCATCGCGCCGTCGAGCTTCCGCGTGATGCGCCAGCTGTTCGAGCGCCTCGAAGACGCGAAGAACGGCAACCTGCTGCCGGGCGTGTTCCATTGCGAGATTCCGTCGAGCCGCGTGCGCGAAGCCGAGGCCGCTGCCGCGATTCTCGGCGACACGGTGTGGAAGGGGCTGCCGTGGGCGTGCGGCCAGGATGGCAAGCCCGTGCTGCCGACCACGACCGATCCGCGCGAGGCGCTGCTGAATTCGACGTGGCGTCCGTCGCTGTCGGTGACGGGTGCGGCCGGCATGCCGGCGCTCGCCGATGCGGGCAACGTGCTGCGTCCGCGCACCGCATTCAAGCTGTCGCTGCGGCTGCCGCCGCTCGTCGACGCCGCGCAGGCCGTCCAGCAGCTCAAGGAATTGCTCGAACTCGATCCGCCGTACAACGCGAAGGTCACGTTCAAGCCGGACGCCGGCGCCGCGACGGGCTGGAGCGCGCCGGATCTCGCGCCGTGGCTCGCGTCGTCGCTCGACGCCGCGTCGCGCCGCCACTTCGGCGCCGACTGCGCGTACATGGGCCTCGGCGGCACGATCCCGCTGATGAACGTGCTGCAGGAAGGCTTCCCCGCAGCGCAATTCATGGTGTGCGGCGTGCTCGGGCCGAAGTCGAACGCGCACGGCCCGAACGAGTTCCTGCACGTACCGTATGCGAAGAAGCTCACCGCGGCCGTTGCCGACGTGATCGCGACCGCGCGCTGATCGGCGCAACGTTCGACGTACCGATTGCCCGACCCGAACCGCCTTGATGGAGTGTTGCCGATGACCGCACTGCCGACGCCCGATACCGAACCGCTGCGCATGCGCGCCGAACCGCTGCATGCCTTCGTCGCGGCACTCTGGGAACGGGCCGGCAGCCACCCGCGCGAGGCGACGCTGGTCGCCGATCACCTGGTCGGCGCGAATCTCGCGGGCCACGATTCGCACGGGATCGGGATGATCCCGAATTACGTCGCGTCGTGGCGCGAAGGGCAGTTGCAGTTGAACGGGCACGCGTCGATCGTGCGCGACGGCGGCGCGGTGCTGACGATCGACGGCGGGCGCGGCTTCGGCCAGGTGATCGCGTTCGAGGCGATGGTCGAAGGAATCGAGCGCGCGCGGCGCATGGGCATCTGCGCGATCGGGCTGCGCGACGTTCATCACCTCGGCCGCATCGGGCACTGGGCCGAGCAGTGCGCGCGCGCCGGGCTCGTGTCGTTCCATTTCGTCAACGTGCCGGGCGACCTGCTGGTCGCGCCGCTGCACGGCACCGATCCGCGTTTCGGCACGAATCCGTTCTGCGCCGCGTATCCGCGGGCGGGCAAGCCGCCGTTGCTGCTCGATTTCGCGACGAGCGCGATCGCGTACGGCAAGACGCGTGTCGCGTACAACCAGGGCAAGCGCGTGCCGGCCGGGTCGCTCATCGACCATCGCGGCCAGCCGACCGACGATCCGGCCGTGATGCACGAGCAGCCGTTCGGCGCGCTGCTGCCGTTCGGGCTGCACAAGGGCTATGCGCTCGCGGCGATGTGCGAGATCTTCGGCGGCGCGCTGGTGGGCGGGCATACGACGTACGGCGATACGCTGCAGAAGACGAGCGCGATCGTCAACGGGATGCTGTCGGTGCTGATCGATCCGAACGCGTTCGACGCGGCCGATGCCGAACGCGAAGCCGATGCGTTCGTCGCGTGGGCGAAGGCGTCGCCGCGGGCCGGCGATGCGCCGGTGCAGGTGCCCGGCGAGCCGGAAGAGGCGAGCCGCGCCGCACGCGGCACGGCCGGGATTCCGGTCGACCGCGCAACGTGGCGGCAGATTCGCGAGAGCGCGGCGGCCGTCGGGGTCGACGCGGCCGAATTCGATGCGTGGACGCAGCGCTGCGAGGCGTCCGCATGAGCTGGCAGGCGGAGAAGGCGCACGGCGAGGAAATTGCGTATCAGCTTGCGCCGCTCGGTACGATCGCCGTAGCACGGTTCTTCAGCGGGGCGGCCTTGCGGCTCGACGGCGTGATGTTCGGCTTCCTGTCGCGCGGGTCGCTGTTCCTGCGTGTCGACGACGTGAATCGCCCGGCGTTCGTCGCGGCGGGGATGGGGCCGTTCTCGTATGCGCGGCCCACGCGCACCGTCTCGCTCGAGGGCTATTACGAAACGCCGGCCGACGTGCTCGAGGATGCGGGCGCGCTGTTCGACTGGTGCCGCAGCGCGTATCGCGCGGCGCTGCTGGCCGGGCCGCCGAAGCGCAAGGCGCGGGCGGTGTCGAAGACGGGATCGAGGGCGGCGCCGAAGCCTGCAGCGAAACCGGCGCCCAAAAAGGCATCCACGCCAGCGGCGAAATCCGCATCGAAACCGGCGTCGGCGCAGAAAGCGAAACCGGCATCGAAATCATCATCCGCGCCGGCACCGAAACCGGCAGCGAAGCGCAAGCAGACGTAATACCGGCTGCGCGGCGCGACAGCCTCGCAAGGTTCGCTTTCCTTTCTTTCAGACCGCCTCGTCGCGGCCGACCAGCACGCCGCGCGGGCGACTGGCCCGCGCGATCCGGCGCATGAACGCATCGAGCGTGACGCACCGCACATCCTGCGTGCTTCACAACGGCGGCCCCGACGTTTATGATCGGCGCGGGTTGCGCCCGTGCGTCGCGCGACCCGCGCCGGCCTCGCCACCGGCCCGCGAACGGCGCACCGTACGCCGCGCGGCACGCTTCCCCACTCATCATTCCAGACGGAGACAGCCGATGCTCGTCCTGATTCTCGGTTTAGCGATCTTCCTCGGTGTGCACTCGGTCCGGATCGTCGCCGACGGCTGGCGGTCCGCGACGATCGATCGGATCGGCGAGAAAGGCTGGAAGGGCGGCTACGCGATCGCGTCGATCGTCGGCTTCGTGCTGATCATCTGGGGGTACGGGATCGCCCGCGCGGGCGCGACGTTGCTGTGGGTGTCGCCGGTCGGCGTGCGCCACCTGACGGGCATGCTGACCGCGGTCGCATTCGTGCTGATCGCCGCGTCCTACGTGCCGCGCAACCGGATCAAGACGCTCGTCGGGCATCCGATGCTGGCCGGCGTGATGGTGTGGGCGGTGGCGCACCTGCTCGTGAACGGCACCGTGCATGCGGTTGTGCTGTTCGGTGCGTTCTTCGTGTGGTCGATCGTCGATTTCGTCGTGTCGCGTGCGCGGGATCGCAGCGACGGTGTCCGCTATCCGGCCGGCGGGCTGGCCGGCGACCTCGCAACCGTGGCGGCCGGGCTCGTCGCCTGGGCCGTGTTCGCGCTGTTCCTGCACGGCCCGCTGATCGGCGTGCGGCCGTTCGGCTGAACGGAACGCGCACGCCGGTCGGCCTCCCGCCGGTCAACGCCCCTTCGCGCCGGCGGCCTGCCCGAACGACGGCTGCTTGCGCCGCAGGAAGTACGCCGCGACGATCGCGAGCGCCGTCAGCACCGTGAACCAGAACTGGAAGCGCGAATCCGGGTTGAACGCCTGCGACCCCAGCACGGCGACCAGCGCCAGCAGCGCGACCCAGTTCGATACCGGATAGAACCACGCGCGGAACGCCGTCGGGTCGCGTTGCTCGTGCTTCGTCTGCCGGCGCATCGCGAAGTGCGCGACGATGATGAAGATCCACACGATCATCACGAACGCGCCGCTGCTCTTCGCGAGCATCAGGAACAGGTCGCCGCCGCTCACGAAGTGAATGCCGAGGATCGACACGCAGATCGCGAGGCACAGCACGAGCGCGTTCATCGGCACGCCCTTCGCGTTGGTGCGGCCGAACACCGCCGGCGCGTGGCCGCGCTGGCTCAGCGAGAACAGCATGCGCGAGTTCGAGAACAGGAACGAGTTCATCACCGACATGAACGACACGAACAGCACGATCTTCATCGCGACGGCGGCCTCCGTGAAGCCTGCCATGCCGAACAGCGATACGTACGGCGATTTCAGGTTGGCCTTGTCGGTCCACGGCATGCACAGGATCAGGATCGACACCGAACCGACGTAGAACACCATCACGCGCACGATCACGCTCTTGATCGCGCGGATCACGTTCCTGCTCGGGTTTTCCGATTCGCCCGCCGCTACTGCCGCGATCTCGCTGCCGCCGAGCGAGAAGATCACGACCATCACGCCGGCGAGCACGGGCGAGATGCCGTTCGGCATGAAGCCGCCGTGATCCGTGAGGTTCACGAGCCCCGGCGCGGGAATGCGCGGCTGGAAGCCGAGCAGGATCGACGCGCCGAGCGCCATGAACACGATGATCGTCGCGACCTTCGCGAACGACAGCCAGTATTCGGCTTCACCGAACGAGCGCACCGAATACGCGTTGCTCGCGATCAGCGTGACGAGCATGAACAGCGCGCCGCCCCAGATCGGCAGCCACGGCAGGAAATCGTGGAGGATCGCGCCGAGCAGGATCGCTTCGACGGTGATCGTCATCATCGACTTGAACCAGTACAGCCAGCCGACCGCGAAGCCGGCCCATTCGCCGAGATAGCTGCTCGCATACGTGGAGAACGATCCGCTGTCGGGATTGCGGGACGCCATTTCGCCGAGCATGAACATGACCAGCGTGACGATCACGCCGCCGATCAGGTACGACAGGATCGCCGCGGGGCCGGCCGTTGCGATGATCGCGCCGGAGCCGACGAACAGGCCCGCGCCGATCACGCCGCCGAGCGCGATCATCGTGATGTGCCGTTGCTTGAGGCTTTGCCTCAACGAGTTGTCCTGCATCTCCTACCTCTAGTTATTGTTGGCCGGGAACGTATCGGGCGGCGCGGCGGCAAGCGTTCTGCCGCCGCGGGGCGCCGATGTCGAGGGAGCGTGTGTGACGCGATGTGCGGGGCCGCCGGCGGTGAATCGAAATGGCGGCCACGGTGTGCCGGTCGGTGCCCGCGAGAGGGCGATGATGGCGACAAACCGGATTGTCGGCGGACACCGCCGCGACGGCAAACGAGATATGCGAAAGACGTCTTGCGGTTTGCTCATCAATTGCCGCGATCGCGGCAGGCGTGGGCGTGAGTCAGATCGGTTTGACGAACAACCCGATGGTCAGCAGCACGCCGATGCAGACGATCGCGATTCGCAGCACGCGTTCGTTGACGCGATGCAGCGCCCATGCGCCGAGCAGGCCGCCGACGATGGCGCCGCCGCCGAGTGCGATCGCCGCGCGCCAGTGAAGGTGCGGCGAGGTGAGGAACAGCACGACCGCCGACGCATTCATCACGCCCGCGAGCGCGTTCTTGGTCGACATCGCGCGACGCGGCGGCAGGCCGGCCATCGTCAGCGCGGCCATCATCAGGAACCCGATGCCGCCGCCGAAGTAGCCGCCGTAGATCGCGATCAGGAACTGCGAGGCCCCGGCCGCGACTGGGCCGAGATGTTGCGTGCCCGCGCCCGGCTTGCGAAAGAAGCTGCCCCATGCGAACACGATCGTCGCGAACAGCACGAGCCACGGGACGAGGCGCGAGAAGATCGACGAAGGCGTCTTCAGCAACAGCAGCCCGCCGAGCGCGCCGCCGACCACGCTGATCGCGAACAGCGCGCGAAACGGCAGCCTGCCCACGCCGCTCACCATGTTCCGGCTCGCCCAGCCCGTCGTGACCTGGCCGGGGAACAGTGCGACCGTCGACGTGATGTTGGCCGCGAGCGGCGACATCCCCGACACGATCAGCGCGGGCAGCGTGACGAACGAGCCGCCGCCGGCGAGAGCGTTCTGCAGGCCGGCCCACAGGCCGGCGAGGATGATGAGGGCGAGCACGATCGATTGATCCGGGATATTCCGACCTTGAACCGCGAACGGCCAGGCTTGCCGGGCGGGGATGCACGATGGTAATTCAGGACCGCGGCCGATGCACGCACGATACGCGGCGTGCCGATGGCGGCCAGGACGCGGACGAAATGAGCATCGATTGTCTGCGGCGACGATTCAATTAATAAAGACCAGGTCGTTTATTTCGTTTCTGGATTCATCGGGTGTGGTTTTCGGGAGACGGGTTTTTTGGTATGAGCGGACAGGGTTGCGGTGAAGGTTGAATTGGATTCCGGGCATCCATGCAGAAACGGATGCTGGGGTCGGAAGCGCCCGGATGTCGGAAGTTTTGAGTGAATGTCGGGAAGAGAGAAGCGTCTCGCGAAAATCCTTGTCGTCGAAGAGGTTTTTGGCAGGATCCGACGCGTCGAAATGCTCGATCTCAATATAGTTGCATGGTGAGGTTCGATTTCATTTTTCACCCTGCAGCGTTGGGTGCGAGCGTGCGTGCATACGCCTTGTCGCACCGGCTGGGCCGAAAACATTCGGTTTCGAGCGGTGCTTTCGGGGATAACCCGCATCGCGATGACTCATTGCCACGACAGCGAATAAGGTGAACCAATCCAGACAATTGTTTATGTTTTTATAAGCGGCGGGAAATATGCGAAAGAAAGGCTGAAAATATTTGTAAAAGTGCCAGTGGAGTGCAATCATGTACGTGAAAGACCGGTGTAATCTAAACGCAGGCACGAGCGGTACATAGAGAGAGTGATGGTGCACCGCGGCAATTCGCCCTGATCAAGCGAATTGTTGATGATTCGCGATAAAAGGAAATAACTAATATGGCGAGGGCGGTAGAAATGCAGATCCAATATCAAACAAAAAATCGCCGCGTGGACAACACCCGCGGCGCGAGGGCCATCAAACACGTATGTCCGTCGGACTGGCGCGTTGTATTGGGCCATTTCCCGGCACGCAGGGCGAACGGCTGTTCCGGCCGTCTGGACTCATCCCTGATTCCGTAGCAGCCCCGGCTCCATTTTTCCTTTTCCGGCATAGGCCGCCTCGGGCGGGCTAGCGGCTCGTTGCGTCCCGCACGAGCCGGATACCCGGTTTGCAGCGGCGCGAATTCGCGTCGTGCTCCGTCGCGCCTGTTTGGTTGAACGTTTGCCTGTCATCGACGGGCCAGGTTTTGTCACATCCATCTACAAGGAGTCGGGCAATGGTTTCCTCGTCGGTCTTGAGCAATCACGTCGATGTTCCGGTCGCCAACGGTTCGCAGGTCGTCGCGTCGCCGGGAGGCCCGGCCAATTTCCTGCTGTCGGCCCACAAGGAGGACGTGGCCAACTATGCGCGTTCGGGGAACGACCTGGTCGTCGAATTCAAGGACGGCCGAACAGTGCGCGTTCAGGCGTTCTTCGAGAACGGCGCGGATCATCACAATCTCGTCTTCGTTCAGGACGACGGGCGATTTCTTGTGCAGTTCGGCCCCGCACTGCAGGCGACCGGCGATGGCATCGTCGATGCGGCGCTCACTTATGCGCCGATCGGCGACGGGTTGTCGACCGGTGCGCTGCTCGGAATACTCGGCGGCGTCGCCGCGGCCGGCGGCATTGCGGCAGCCGCGGCCAGCGGCGGCGGTGGGGATGACGGCGGTAGCGGCGCCAGTGGCGGAGGAACGCCGACCGGGCCGGCGCGACTGGCGATCGATTCGATCGATGGGCAGTCGACCGACGGCAACGGCAATATCGTCACGGGGCGGGCGTCGCCGACGATCGCGGGTTCGGGCGCTCAGCCGAACACGACGGTGACGATCCAGGTCGATGGTCAGACGATCGGTGCGGTGACTGCGGACGCGAACGGGCGCTGGTCGTACACGCCCGGTACGTTGCCGGAGGGCGCCCATCAGATCACCGTGACGCAGACCGACAGTAGCGGCAATACGAGCGAGCTGAGCACGGTGGGGATCGTGGTGGATACGATCGTGCCGGAAACGCCTGCGATTACGGCCGTCAGCGACGATGCACAACATCCGGTGACGATCGGCGGTGCGACGAGCGATACGACGCCGACGCTCGGCGGTACCGCGGAAGCGGGTAGCAGGGTGAGCGTGTATGACGGCACGACGCTGCTGGGAACGACGACAGCGGATTCGTCCGGGAAGTGGACATTTACGCCGACCACGGGTTTGGGCGAGGGCGCGCACTCGATTACGGTGACTGCGACGGATGCGGCCGGCAACGTGAGCACCCCGAGCGCGGCCTTCGAGCTGACGATCGATACGACGGCTCCCGCGCTGCCCACGGTGAACGCGACGGACGGTACGTCGCTGTCGGGCACGGCGGAAGCGGGCGCAACGATCAACATCGATACGAACGGCGACGGCACGCCGGATGCCACCGTAACAGCCGACCCCGGCGGCGCGTGGACGTACACGCCCTCGACCCCGCTGCCGGCTGGCACGGTGATTGGCGTGACGGCCACGGACGCGGCGGGCAATACGGGCCCGTCTGCTTCGGTAACGGTGACGGGCGACACGACGGCGCCTGCGGCACCGATCATCGGCACCGTGACGGACGACGTAGGCTCTGTTGTTGGTGCGATCATTTCCGGAGGCAGTACTGATGACGCGACGCCGACATTGAGCGGCACAGCGGAAGCAGGCAGCACGGTTAGCGTGTATGACGGCACGACGTTGCTGGGCACGACGACAGCAGACCCGTCCGGAAACTGGACGTTCACGCCGACCACGGGTTTGGGAGAGGGCGCGCACAGCCTGACCGTCACCGCAACGGATACGGCCGGCAATGTGAGTGTTCCGAGCACGGCCTTCGATCTGACGATCGACATAACCGCTCCTGCGTCGCCGACAGTGAACGCGACCGACGGTACGTCACTGTCGGGTACGGCCGAAGCGGGTGCGACGGTCAACATCGATACGAACGGCGACGGCACGCCGGATGCCACCGTAACAGCCGACCCGAGCGGCGCGTGGACGTACACACCATCGACTCCGCTGCCGGCGGGTACGGTGATCGGCGTGACTGCTACCGACGCGGCGGGCAATACGGGCCCGTCTGCATCGGTAACGGTGACGGGCGACACGACGGCGCCTGCGGCACCGATCATCGGCACCGTGACGGACGACGTGGGCTCTGTTATTGGTGCGATCATTTCCGGCGGCAGTACTGATGATGCGACGCCGACATTGAGCGGCACAGCGGAAGCGGGCAGCACGGTCAGCGTCTACGACGGCACTACGTTGCTGGGTACGACGACAGCCGACCCGTCCGGAAACTGGACGTTCACGCTGGCCACAGGTTTGGGAGAGGGCGCGCATTCGATCACGGTGACTGCCACGGACACGGCCGGCAATGTGAGTGTTCCGAGCACGGCCTTTGACCTGACGATCGATACGACGGCTCCTGCATTACCGACGGTGAATGCGACCGACGGTACGTCACTGTCGGGCACGGCCGAAGCGGGTGCGACGGTCAACATCGATACGAACGGCGACGGCACGCCGGATGCGACCGTAACGGCTGACCCGAGCGGCGTCTGGACGTACACGCCCTCGACCCCGCTGCCGGCTGGTACGGTGATCGGCGTGACGGCCACCGATGCGGCGGGCAATACGGGCCCGTCTGCTTCGGTAACGGTGACGGGCGATACGACGGCACCGGGTGCGCCGGTCATCGGTACGGTGACGGACGACGTAGGCTCTGTTGTTGGTGCGATCATTTCCGGAGGCAGTACTGATGACGCGACGCCGACATTGAGCGGTACAGCGGAAGCAGGCAGCACGGTGAGCGTGTATGACGGCACGACGTTGCTGGGCACGACGACGGCAGATCCGTCCGGCAACTGGACGTTCACGCCGACCACGGGTTTGGGTGAGGGCGCACACAGCCTGACCGTCACCGCAACGGATGCGGCCGGCAATGTGAGCACCCCGAGCACGGCCTTTGACCTGACGATCGATACGACGGCTCCTGCATTACCGACTGTGAACGCGACCGACGGTACATCGCTGTCGGGCACGGCCGAAGCGGGCGCAACGGTCAACATCGATACGAACGGCGACGGCACGCCGGACGCCACCGTGACAGCCGACCCGAGCGGCGTCTGGACGTACACGCCCTCGACCCCGTTGCCGGCTGGTACGGTGATTGGCGTGACGGCTACCGATGCGGCGGGCAATACGGGCCCGTCTGCTTCGGTAACGGTGACGGGTGACACGACGGCGCCTGCGGCACCGATCATCGGCACCGTGACGGATGACGTGGGTTCTGTTGTTGGTGCGATCATTTCCGGCGGCAGTACTGATGACGCGACGCCGACATTGAGCGGTACAGCGGAAGCAGGCAGCACGGTGAGCGTGTATGACGGCACGACGTTGCTGGGCACGACGACGGCAGATCCGTCCGGCAACTGGACGTTCACGCCGACCACGGGTTTGGGTGAGGGTGCACACAGCCTGACCGTCACCGCAACGGATACGGCTGGTAATGTGAGTGTTCCGAGCACGGCCTTCGACCTGACGATCGATACGACGGCTCCGGCGATTCCGACAGTGAACGCGACCGACGGTATGTCGCTGTCGGGCACGGCCGAAGCGGGCGCAACGGTCAACATCGACACGAACGGCGACGGCACGCCGGACGCCACCGTAACAGCCGACCCGAGCGGCGCGTGGACGTACACGCCGTCGACCCCGCTGCCGATCGGCACGGTGATCGGCGTGACGGCTACCGACGCGGCGGGCAATACGGGGCCGTCTGCCTCGGTGACGGTGACGGGTGACACGACGGCGCCTGCGGCACCGATCATCGGCACCGTGACGGATGACGTGGGTTCTGTTGTTGGTGCGATCATTTCCGGCGGCAGTACTGATGACGCGACGCCGACATTGAGCGGTACAGCGGAAGCAGGCAGCACAGTGAGCGTGTATGACGGCACGACGTTGCTCGGCACGACGACGGCAGATCCGTCCGGAAACTGGACGTTCACGCCGACCACGGGTTTGGGAGAGGGCGCGCACAGCCTGACCGTCACCGCAACGGATACGGCCGGCAATGTGAGTGTTCCGAGTACGGCCTTCGACCTGACGATCGATACGACAGCTCCGTCGATTCCGACAGTGAACGCGACCGACGGTACGTCACTGTCGGGCACGGCCGAAGCGGGCGCAACGGTCAACATCGACACGAACGGCGACGGCACGCCGGACGCCACCGTAACAGCCGACCCGAGCGGCGCGTGGACGTACACGCCGTCGACCCCGCTGCCGATCGGCACGGTGATCGGCGTGACGGCTACCGACGCGGCGGGCAATACGGGGCCGTCTGCCTCGGTGACGGTGACGGGTGACACGACGGCGCCTGCGGCACCGATCGTTGTTAGCGTCACGGACGACGTTGGCTCGATCGTCGGGCTGCTGACGACTGGCGCAACGACGGACGACACGACCCCGACGCTTGCCGGTACAGCGGAAGCAGGCAGCACGGTGAGCGTCTATGACGGCACGACGTTGTTGGGTACGACGACAGCAGACCCGTCCGGAAACTGGACGTTCACGCCGACCACGGGTTTGGGAGAGGGCGCGCACTCGATTACGGTGACTGCCACGGACACGGCCGGCAACGTGAGCCCCCCGAGCACGGCTTTCGAGCTGACGGTCGATACGATGGCTCCTGCATTACCGACTGTGAACGCGACCGATGGTACGTCGCTGTCGGGTACGGCGGAAGCGGGCGCGACGGTCAATATCGATACGAACGGTGACGGCACGCCGGACGCCACCGTGACGGCCGACCCGAGTGGCGCGTGGACGTACACGCCGTCGACCCCGCTGCCGATCGGCACGGTGATCGGCGTGACCGCCACGGACGCGGTTGGCAACACCGGCCCGTCCGCGTCGGTAACGGTTTCAGACCTGACGGCGCCGGCCGCGCCGATCATCGGCACCGTGACCGACGACGTCGGCTCGATCGTCGGGCTGCTGACGACTGGCACGACGACGGACGACACGACCCCGACGCTTGCCGGTACGGCGGAAGCAGGCAGCACGGTGAGCGTGTATGACGGCACGACGTTGCTGGGCACGACGACAGCCGACCCGTCCGGAAACTGGACGTTCACGCCGACCACCGCACTGGGTGAAGGCGCACACAGCCTGACCGTCACCGCCACGGACACGGCCGGCAACGTGAGCCCCCCGAGCACGGCATTCGCGATCACGGTCGATACGACCGCACCGACTGCGACGGCCACGCTGACGACCCTGACCGACAACACCGGCGTGCCCAACGACTGGATCACCGGCGACACGACCCCGACCCTGAGCGGCACGCTGAATGCTGCGCTCGGTGCGGGCGAGGTCGTCCAGGTCAGCCTCGACGGCGGCGCCCACTGGACCAACGCGACCGTCAACGGCACGAACTGGACCTGGTACACGCCGGGCGTGTTGTCCGCGGCGAACTACACGGCGACGGTGCGCGTGGTCGATGCCGCCGGCAACCTCGGCCCGACGACGTCGCAGCTTTTCACGATCGATCCGAATGTCGCACCGGTCGTATCGGCGCAGGCGTCGGGGAACCTGCTCGGGATCATCGGCGCGAACCTGCTCAACCTGATCGATTTCAGCACGCAGCAGGCGTTCTCCGCATCGGACTACAACAACAACCTCGATCACGTGACGCTGCACTACGGCGGATTGCTCGGCCTCGGCGCGCTGCAATTCAACGCGAACCAGGCGCTGGCGAACGAACTGGGGCTGCACTTCGACGTCGTCAACAACCCCGGGATCCTCGGCATCATCGGGCCGTCGTCCGACCTGACGATCACGGCGACCGACGGCGGCCCGATCGACAACCTGAGGCTCAACGAGTTTCTCGGTTCGATCACGCTGAACGGCGGGCTGATCAGCATCAGCGCGCTCGACAGCGTGACGATCTCCGCGACCGACAAGACAGGGCTGTCCGCATCGGCCACCGCCGGTCAGTTGCTGAACGCGAGCCTGCTCGGCTCGACGCAGTCGGCGTCGATCATCGAGGGGACGTCGGGCAGCGACACCGTCACGGGCACGTCCGGCAACGACCGACTGTACGGCTATGGCGGCGACGACGTGCTGAACGGCGGCGACGGCAATGACCTGCTGCGCGGCGGCGCCGGCAACGACACGCTGAACGGTGGCAACGGCAACGATATCCTGATCGGCGGCGCCGGTAACGACACGCTGACGGGCGGCGCCGGCACCGACGTGTTCCTGTGGGAAGTCGTCGGCGCGGACAACACCGGCGGCAACGGCCATGACGTCATCACCGACTTCCAGCTGGCAAGCGGCCCCACCGATACGAGCGGCGACAAGATCGATCTGTCGAAGCTGCTGGTCGGCTACACGGCCGACGCGGACGGGCCCGCGCACTACGTGGACGGCGTGCCCACGATCGATGCGGGCGACACGATCGGGCAGTTCCTGTCGGTGACGAACGTCGGCGCCGATACGGTGATCAGCATCGACCGCGACGGCGCCGGGACGGCGTTCGGTTCCGAAACCCTCGTCACGCTGAACAACGTGACGACCAACCTGGAGAGCCTGCTCGCGAACCATCAGATCATCGTCTGACCGCAGCGCCCCGGGGAGGCCGGCCTGCCTCCCCGACACGGCAGGCCCGTTCGCATCGCGACGCGGGCTCGCCCGACGCATATCCGTTCCCGCGTCATGCGCGGGGCCAGCTTTGCCGGACGGCTCGCCGCCGGCGTCCCGATGATGCTCAAGACAACCGTTTGCTCCAGATTCACGGTGCGTCGCGCCGCTCGCGCGGCGCGTGCCGTTTTTCATCCAGGCCATGTGTTGTTCGCGATCGCGCTGTTCGATACCGCCTCGGTGGCGTTCGCGTCATCGTCGTCGCCGCTGCCGAGCGGTCGACTGACCGATTCGTTCGAGACCGCGGTCCGCGTGCCGGCTCCTGCGGCCCAGGCTGCCGCGGCATCTCCCGCGCGTTCGTTGCCGCCGGGGTCTCCCCGGGGTGCCGCTCCGGCGATGCACACCGCGATGGCGCCGTCGTTCGTGCCGTTGCCGGCCGGCATGCCCGCCGCCGCCGCTGCCGCCCCGCGCCGGCACCTGGCGCCGCCATTGCCGCCTGCGGACCCGGCACGGCGCATCGTCCTCGCGAACCTGTCCCGTGCGATGGCGCCGGGCGACCTGCCATCACCGGTGCCGTTGCCGCACGACGGGGTGACGACGATCACGCCGGATCTGCCGGACGCATTCGACACGCCCGCCGCCGCGCACGCAGCGGATCCCGAGGATGCAGAGGATTCCGCCGGCGCATCGGGCGAAACGCTGCGCATCGCGCTCGATCGCCTGACGCTGCGCGACGCGGTCGGCGTCGCGATCGCGCGCCATCCGGACATCGGTCGCGCGCATGCGGAAGTGGCGCAAAGCCTGTCGGAGGTCGAGGTCGCGAAAGCGGCCTGGTACCCGAAGATCGACTATGGCGTGCGCCCCGGCTATGGCGGCAGTTTCGGCAGCAACGGCAACCGCACCGGCACGCGTGCCTCGATCGGCGTGTCGCAGTTGCTGTACGACTTCGGCCGTACGTCGGGCCGGATTTCCGCAGCGGACTCGACGCGCAGCCAGAAGCAGTACCAGTTGGCCGACACGATCGAGACGGTTGCGTATCAGACGGCGTCGACGTTCATCGAACTGGCCGCGAGCCAGGACGTCGTCGCCGCCGCGCGGCGCCAGGTCGCCGCGCTGAGCGACACGCGCACGAAGATTCTCGATCGCGTGCGGGCCGGACTGTCGGTTTCGTCGGACCGCAATCTGGTCGAACTGGCGATCCTGCATGCACAGGCGGAAGTGCTGAAGGCCAACACGCGCTTCGACGTCGCCGCCGCGAAGCTCACCGAACTGATCGGCGCCCGCCCGCGGCGCGTGGCGCCCCTCGGCGGCACGGTCGATTTCGTCGGCGATCTCGGCCACGCCGGCGGCGACATCGAACGCACGCCGTCGGTGCTTGCCGCGGCGGCGGCCGTCGATGCGGCCGATGCGCGCGTGCGGGTCGCGCAGGCGGAACGCTTTCCGTCGATCGGTATCGGCGCGAGCCGTTCGATATCGAGCGGCCGCCCGAACGCGACCAACGACACATGGATCGGTTTCGCGGTGAGCGGCAACTACTCGCTCGGCGGCCTGGCGAAACACCAGATCGCGGCCGCCGAAGCCGAACTGCGCGCGAACCGCGAAAGCCTCGAGAACCGGCGGCTCGTCACGCGCAGCGCGCTCAAGTCGGCGGAAATCGAAGCGTCCGGCGCGGCCGCGCGCCTGAACAGCTACGAGAAAGTGACCGCGCTGTCGCGCGCGTCGCGCGACCTGTACTGGCAGGAATACATCCTGAACAAGCGTACGTTGACCGACGTCGTGAATCCGGAGCGCGACATCTTCGAATCGGAAGTCGAGGCGATCAACGCACTGGCCGACGGCGCGATCGCGCGCATCAAGGCATACGTGGCAGTCGGCAAATTCGTCGAATTGCTGCGCGAACACGAGGGGAGTCGTCATGAATGATGCGTTTCGCGCCGGGCGCGATGCCGGCGCCGATATCGCGCGCTGGACCGACCCGCTGATTTTCGCGGCACGGCATCTCGGTCTCGCCGTTTCGCCCGAGCAGGTCCGTGGCGCGGCGTCGTGGGCGAGCGTCGCGGAGCCGGACGCCGCCGTCATCGAAGTCGCCGCGTCCGCGGGCCTGGCCGCGCAGTTCGTCGCGTTGCCGCCGGCACGGCTCACGCCGGCGATGCTGCCGGCGCTCGCCGTGTTCGACGATGCGCATGTCGGCGTGATCGTATCGGTCGCGGCGGAGCGTGCGGTCGTCCAGTTCGTCTTCGACGGCAAGCCGGTCGAACGCGCGATCGATCTGGACGCGTCGACGCCGGCGTGGCCGGCCCGGATGTTGATCGTCCACGAGCGGGTCGCGCGGCGTGATGAACGCGTCGACGGCTACCTGTCCGCCAAACCCGACACCTGGCTGCACGATCTGTTCTCGGCGCAATGGAAGGTATTGCTCGATCTCGGTGCCGGCTCGCTGTTCGGCAATCTGCTCGCGATCGCGACGTCGCTGTTCGCGATGCAGGTGTGGGATCGTGTGGTCCCGGCGCGGGCGACGCACACGCTGTGGGTGCTGGCTTCAGGCGTCGTGCTCGCGCTCGCGCTGGAACTGCTGCTGCGTACCGCCCGCGTATCGATCGCCGATCATTTCGGCAAGCAGGCGGATCTCAAGCTGTCCGCGATGTTCTTCGCGCGCGTGCTCGACATCCGCAACGACGCGCGGCCGCGCTCGCCGGGCACGCTGGTCGCCCAGCTTCGCGACCTCGAACAGCTGCGCGAACTGCTGACGTCGAGCACGATGGGCGTGCTGATCGACATCCCGTTCGTCATCACGTTCCTGTTCATCATCTGGCTGCTCGGCGGGCCGCTCGCGTTCGTGCCGCTCGCGGCGATCCCGCTGCTGATCCTGCCGGGCGTGCTCGCGCAAATCCCGCTGGCGAAGCTGTCGAACCAGGGGCTCGAGGAATCGGCGCTGCGCAACGCGATCCTGATGGAGGCCATCTATCGCGCGGAGGACATCAAGGCGTTGCAGGCGGAGCCGCGATTCCGGCAGCTGTGGGCGCGGACGAATCGCGTGAATGCCGATATCGGCTTGCAACAACGCCGGCTGGCCGGTCTGCTGGTCAATCTCGCGCAGACGGTGCAGCAGCTTGCGTACGCCGGCGTACTGGTCGCCGGCGTGTACGGCATCCTGGACGCGAGCCTGTCGTTCGGCGCCGTGCTGGCCTGTTCCATCCTGACGAGCCGCACGATCGCCCCGCTGGGCCAGATTCCCGCCGTGCTGTCGCGCATCCAGAACGTACGCGCGGGCAAGAAGGGGCTCGACAACCTGCTCGCGCTGCCGGTCGATCATGATCCGGCGGTCGATGCGTATCACAAGCCGGCGCTCGTCGGCCGATATCGCTTCGAGCAGGTCGGATACAGCTTCGATCCGCAGGCAAAGCCGGTGCTCGGTATTCCGAATCTGTCGATCGAGCCGGGCGAGCGGATCGCGATTCTCGGCCGGGTCGGTGCGGGCAAATCGACGCTGCTGCGGCTGCTCGGCGGACTCGCGACGCCGGTGCAGGGGCGCATCCTGTTCAACGACACGCCACTGCCGCTGATCGACGTCGCTGACGTCCGTCGCGACGTCGGGATGCTGCTGCAGGAATCGAGTCTCTTCTACGGCACGCTGCGAGAGAACCTGCTGATCGCGAATCCGCTCGCTACCGACGATGCGATGCTCGCGGCGATGAAGGTCGCCTGCGCGGACCAGTTGCTGTTGCGGCAGCCGCACGGCCTCGACCTGAAACTGCGCGAAAGCGGCCTCGGCCTGTCCGGCGGCCAGAAGCAGGCGCTGATGCTGGCCCGCGTGATTCTGCGCGCGCCGAACGTGTTGCTGCTCGACGAGCCGACCGCGTCGCTCGACGAGGCGACCGAGCGCGCGATCGTCGAGCGCCTGCGGCAGTGGCTCGGCCATCGCACGTTGATCGTCGCGACGCATCGTTATCCGGTGCTCTCGATCGTCGATCGCATCATCGTGCTCGATGGCGGGCGCGTGGTGCGTGACGGTCCGAAAGACGAGGTGCTGGCAGCGTTGCGCGGCGCCGGCACGCCGGAGCCGGCGGCGGCTTCGCGCGCGCCGGCTGGCGAGTCGAGCCCGTTGCCGGCGCAGATGGCGGGAGAGGCACGATGAGCGATTTTCCGTGGTCGGCGCATCGCGCACGCGAAGCGGCACCCGCCCGGCGGATGCTGTGGCTGATCGTTGCTGCGCTGGCGATCTTCCTCGTGTGGTCCGCGTTCGCGAACCTCGACGAAGTCGCGGTCGGCGAAGCCAAGGTCACGCCGGCATCGAAAGGGCAGGTCATCCAGAGTCTCGAAGGCGGCATCCTGCTGGAACTGGCGGTGCGCGAAGGCGATGTCGTCGACGCGGGCCAGCGGCTCGCGACGCTCGATCCGGTGCTCGCGCGCTCGTCGATGGAGGAAACGCTGGAACGGATCACCGCATTGCAGGGGCGTGCCGCGCGGCTGTATGCGGAGATGAACGACCTGCCCGGCATCGAATTCCCGGCGGAACTGGCGAACGAGAAGGCCGTGACCGGGCGTGAGCGTCAGCTGTTCGTCGCAAACCGGCGCGCGTTTCGCGAGAACGTCGCCAACCTGCGCGAACAGTTGCGGCTCGCCGAGGACGAGCTCCGGATTGCGTTGCCGCTGTTGAAAACCGGCGCGACCAACGAGGTCGAGGTGCTCCGGTTGCGTCAGAAGGCCGCCGAATTCTCGACGAAGCTCGCAGCGGCGCAGAGCGAATACTACGTCGCGCTGAAAGCCGACTATTCGAAGACGATGGCCGATCTCGAGCCGCTGCTCAAGGTTCGCGAAGGGCGTGCCGATCAATTGCGGCGGACCGTGATTCGCGCGCCGGCGCGTGGCATCGTGAAGGACATCCGGGTGTCGACGGTCGGCGGGGTGATTCCGCCGGGCGGCATGCTGATGGAGATCGTGCCGCTCGACGACCAGTTGTTGATCGAGGCGCGCCTCAGCCCGCGCGACATCGCATTCATTCATCCGGGGCAGGAGGCGACCGTGAAGATCACGGCGTTCGAGTCGTCGATCTACGGGTCGCTGCCGGCGAAGGTCGAGCGGATTTCGCCCGACACGATCGAAGACCAGGTCGACCGGCGCGTGTATTACTACCGTGTCTACGTGCTCACGCAGCACGCGTATCTGGAAACCCGCGACGGCAAGCGGCATCCGATTCTGCCGGGCATGGTCGCCACCGCGGAGATCCGCACCGGGCGCCGCACCGTGTTCGACTACCTGGTCAAGCCGCTGAACCGCGCAGCCGAGGCGTTGCGCGAACGCTAACGCGCCGGCGCGGCACGATCATGGGTGCGACGCCGAGTCGTTGCGTTCGGCATCCGGATACACGATCGTGCCGTCGTCCCGGATCGCGGCGCCGGCCGTGAGCCGCGCGGGCTCCACGCGGTTGCGGCCCATGATGTGCAGCACCGTTTCGCCGCGCGCGATCAGGTAATCGGACACGATGCGCCGGTGGCAGCGCCACCACACGGCTTCCGAACACATGATCGCGCAGCGCTGCTCGTGCCCCTGCGCGATCAGCCGGTCGAGGCCCGCATGAAACGCCGGCGACAGCGCATAGTCCGCGTAGCGGTGAAAGCTGCGGTTGGTCCAGAAACCGTTGACGTCGTCGGGTACGCCGCGCGACTTGCCGCGCAGGCCGCCGAGCTCGGCGATGTGTTCGTACGCGATGTCGGCGGCGGCGAGCGCGTCCGGCAGCGTCGCTTCGTTGAATTGCGGATTGGTGCGCGAACGCGTCATCTTGCGGATGTCCGCGAGCAGCGTGATCTCGACCGCATCGAGCAGGTCGACGAATGCGTCGAGCGTGCGGTTCGAATGGCCGATCGTGTAGAACGGGAGCGTCATGCGTCGTCCTTGCCGGCGATGCGTTCGAGCACGCGGCCGCGATGCGCGGCGATGTGGTCGGTCCGGTCGCTCTTGATCTCGTACTGCGGATCGTCGGGCGACGCGCGATGGCGATGCCCCTTGTAGTCGAAGTCGGCGGTATGGATCGCGATGATCGTGCCGGTCACGTAGCCGGCCTCGGAATTCCAGCGGACGTGGTCGCCCAGCCTGAATGGGGTGGTCATGCCGGGTGTGCCTCCTCGTGTCGATACACGGTGGGTCGGTCCGCGGCCTTGGCGGTGCGCGTCGGAGGCCGCGAGACAGAACATCGATGAATTCAGGACAAACTGGATGCGTGAACGAGAGTAGCGCGATTTCCGCCACCCGGGCGAATGTGCTTGAGCGGAAGCCGGCGTGTCTTGTGTAACGCCATATATCCGACGAGGCGCCGGCAAAAAGTTCACGTCCGTTGCCCGTACGGTGGTAGCCGGGTTCGGAACAGCAATGTGTGGGAGGAATCGGGGTGATATCCCGGGACGAAATGACTCACCGGCAAGTCGGTGCGGCAGGCACTAACGGACCCACGGAGAATCGCAACTGCGTTACGTCGGGCTGTCGGGGGCAAAGCAACTGTTGCACCTTATCGGTGATGAAGATGTCGCGTCTTTCTTCACACCTGCCACGACCTGGTCTCCTAGGTTGGAGCGCCCATGCTGGCGTGCCGGCATGCTCTCCTGGTCTCGATGACAACGTCATGCCGGAATTTTCCACTTCCAAACGGGACAGTCTTGTGGACCCAGGCTAGGGTCGGTTTCAACTTGGAAGAAAAAAATTCCAAGTTGGACGCATCTCGACAGTCGGGCCGGACTGATAGACCGTCGGTCTCACGCTTGCTCTCGTGAAATTGTCATGCTAGTTTTTCATGAAATTTCTCGGCGTAATTTTCACGGGAGTCCGCATGTTCGTGCAGTCCGACCGTCACGTTGCAAGCTACTACGCGGGCACCTACCCGGCGCCGATCCCGCATCGGCCGGTGCTGGACGAACGCGTCGACGCCGACGTGCTGGTCGTTGGCGCGGGTTTCAGCGGGCTGCATACGGCGCTGCGGCTCGCGCTTGCCGGCAAGCGCGTCGTCATGCTGGAAGCGAGCCGCGTCGCGTGGGCCGCATCGGGCCGCAACGGCGGACAGGCGCTGCTCGGCTGGTCGTGCGACATGCAGCCCCTCGAGGATGCGCTCGGCCGCGACGGCGCGCGGCTGCTGTGGAACAGCATGCGCTGGGCGGCGGCCGAGGTGCGCGAACTGCCGGCGCGGCACGGGTTCGACATCGACTACCGGCCCGGCAGCCTGTGGGCCGCGGTGCGGCCGCGGCGCGTCGCGATGCTGGCGCAGACGCGCGACGAGGCGGCCGAGCGTTGGGGCTACGATCGGTTGCGCGTGATCGGGCGCGACGAGATGCCTGAATGGATCGGCGGCACGCGCTATCTGGCCGCGCTTCACGATCCGGAGGCCGGCCACCTGAACCCGCTGAAGCTCGCGCTCGGCCTCGCGCAGACGATCGAGCGCGCGGGCGGCCGCATCTTCGAACAGAGTCGCGTGCTCGACTGCCGCGAGACGGCCGGCGGCCACGTCGCCCGCACGACGCGTGGCGAAGTGCGCGCGGACGTGCTGGTGCTCGCCTGCAATGCGTACGTCGACCGGCTCGACCGCGATCTCGCGCGCCGGCTGCTGCCGGTCGGCACGTATCAGGTCGCAACGGCGCCGCTCGCACCCGACGTCGCGCGTGCGCTGCTGCCGCGCAACAGTTGCGTGATCGACAACCAGTTCGTGCCCGACTACTTCCGCCTGAGCCCCGACAACCGGCTGCTGTTCGGCGGCGGCTGCACGTATCTCGGCGGCATCCCGGCCGATATCGCGGCGGCGACGCGCCCGCACCTCGAACGCGTGTTTCCGCACCTGGCCGGCGTGCCGCTCGACTACGCGTGGGGCGGTCACATCGACATCAGCATGCGCCGCACGCCGGACATCGGCCGCCACGGGCAGCGCTTCTGGCTGCAGGGTTTTTCGGGGCACGGCGTGCTGCCGACGCTCGCCGGCGCGCGCGCGGTGGCCGACGCCGTGCTCGGCGACACCCATCTGCTCGCGCAGTACCAGCGCATCCGCAACCCGCGCTTTCCCGGCGGCGGTGGGCTGGCCGCGCCGCTCGAGGCGATCGGCAAGGCCTGGTACCGTTTGCGCGATACCGTTTGATTGCACCGGAATCCATCATGAACGAACAGGAAGAGATAGAAGGTCTGGCGATCCTGATCCGCGACCTGCGCAAGCATCGCAAGGTCACGCTGAACGATCTCGCCGAACGGATCGGCCGCTCGGTCGGCTTTCTGTCGCAGGTCGAGCGCGGGCTGTCGCGTCCGACGGTCGCGGATCTCACCGCGATCGGCGAGGCGCTCGGCGTGCCGACCACCTATTTCTACAGCCTGAGCAAGCCGCGCAGCGTGCCGTGGGTCACGCGGCCCGACGAACGTCGCACCGTGTATTACGCGGCCGGCATTACCGACATCCTCGTGTCGCCGAACATGCGGTCGCGTTTCTCGATCCTCGAAAGCCATCTCGGGCCGGGCGCGAGCAGCGGCGAGCGGCCGGTCGACGACAGCGACGAGCAGGGCGGCTTCGTGCTCGAAGGAGAACTGACGATCTGGATCGACGGCGACGACACGCCGGTCACGCTCGGCCCGAACGATGCGTTCCAGCTGCCCGCGCACAAGCGCTTCCGCTACGCGAACCTGACCGACGCGCCGACGCGCGTGATCTGGGTATTCACCTGAGTGGTCGACGGGGCGGGCGGTGTTGGAGGCGGCCCCGCCGCGCAGCCTGTTTGCAGTACTGATCGACATGCGGCGTGCGTTGCGCCGTGCGCCGCCCGAATCCGGCTCGCCGCGTTGCGGCACCGCCATACAAGACATGGAAAGGATGAGACATGGCTGACGTCGTTCCCGCGCTGGTCAGTGAAGTCCGCGCATTCCGGCAGGCGCACCCCGAAATCCGTTATGTCGACCTGATCTGCCTCGACCTGCCCGGGCACTTCTACGGCAAGCGCTATCCGATCGATGCGCTCGAGAAAGTCGCATCGGGCTCGCTGCTGAAGCTGCCGCAGAACTGCGTGCTGCTCGGCACGCAGGGCGGCCTCTACAAGATCGGCGACTACTGCTTCAACGACGGCGATCCCGATGCGCCGCGCCGCCTGATCCCCGGCACGCTGAAGCCCGTGCGCTGGGAGCGGCAACCGCTCGCGCAGATGCTGATCAGTTCCGATGGCACCGATTCCCCGATCGAATTCGAGCCGCGCGAGGTGCTCGCACGCGTGCTGCGGCGCTTCGCGGCGCGCGGCATCCGGCCGGTCGTCGCATTCGAGCTCGAGTTCTACCTGTTCGCCGCGCAGCTCGCGGACGGGATGCCGCAGTATCCGCGCGACCGCCTGAGCGACGACCGCGACGATCAGCCGAACATGCATATCGAGCGCCTGTCGCGCTTCTCCGACGTGCTGCACGAGATGGTCGAAGCCGCGTGCGAGCAGGGCGTCGATGCGACGGTGATCACCGCGGAGCTCGGGCCCGGCCAGTTCGAGATCAATTTCGGGCATACCGACGACGCGCTGCGCGCGGCCGACTGGTCGGCGCTGTTCTGTCGCAGCACGCGCGGCGTCGCGTTGCGGCACGGCTATCGCGCGAGCTTCATGGGCAAGCCGTATTTGCATGCGCCGGGCAGCGGCATGCACGTGCACGTGAGCCTGTATGACGACGCGGGGCGCAACCTGCTTGCGGCGGACGGGCAGCGGCCGTTGCGTCACGCGGTGGCCGGCTGCCTCGCGCTGCTGCCGCATTGCATGCCCGTGTTCGCGCCGAATCACAATGCGTTCCGCCGCTACGGGTCGATGGTGAACGCGGCGAGCCGCGCGAGCTGGGGTTTCGAGGATCGCGACGCGTGCATCCGCATTCCCGAGTCGGACGCCCGCAACCTGCGGATCGAGCACCGGCTCGCGAGTGCGGATGCGAACCCGTACCTGGTGCTCGCGGCGATTCTCAGCGGGATGGAGCACGGACTCGATGCGCGCCTCGAGCCGATCGCGCCGCTCAACGAGGATCGCGGCAGCGGGATCGATTTTCCGAAGGAGATGCTGTCGTCGGTCGCCGCGATGCAGGATCATCCGGCCGTGCGCGACGGGCTCGGCAGCGAGTTCGTGATGGTGTATTGCGAGAACAAGCGGCAGGAGGAATTGGATTTCCGCAATGAGATCGGCGCGCGGGAGTATCGCTGGTTTCTGTGAGCCGATGCCGCCGTCCGCACGGCTTATCGTCCGCGCGCCTGTTCCATCGGCAGGTGCGCGCCCCACGCGTTCGTCAGCGCTTCGCTTTCGGCGACCGGATCGATCCGTTGTCGAGCGCTGTCGCTTACGTCGTCGCTGAATAACAGGTGCGCGAATTCACGCGCACGCTCGGTGATCGCGGCGGTTTTCCCGCTGCGCCGCAGCGTGAACGCCGCAAGCGCCGCATCGAGATCGCCGCCGTTGGCTGAATCGTATTCGTCGAGGCACCGGGCAAGATGCCACGCATCTTCGAGCGCCTGGCAGGCGCCTTGTCCGGAGGTCGGGAGCGGCGCGTGCGCGGCGTCACCGATCAGCAGTACGTTGCCGCGGTGCCATGCGTCGACCGGATCCAGATCGTGCACGCGGATCTTCGTGAGCGTGTCCGCTGGCGTCGCACGTATCACGTCCGTGACGGGCGCCGGCCACGGCGCGAAGCGCCGTTCCAGCATCCCGCGCGGATCGTCTTCCGCCGTATCGCACCTGTCGGCTTCCGGCCATGCCGCCGCCCAGTACACGCGATGCCGGTCCAGCGCGACGATGCCGAAGCGTTCGCGCGTGCCCCAGTAATCGAATATCGACACTTCGTCGACCAGCGGCGCATTGCTTTGCGCGACGCCGATCCAGTTGACGAAGCCCTGATAGACGGGGGTGTTGTCGCCGACCACATGACGTCGCGCGACGGAGTTCATGCGGCCGTCCGCGCCGATCACGAGATCGGGGGCGATCGTCGTGCCGTTGTCGAAGCGAACGACGGCGCGACCGTCCGCGCCGGTATCGATGGCCGTTGCGCCGTGGCCGAAGTGGACCTCGATGCCGCGCGCGGCGAGGTGCCGGGTCAGCACGGCCTGCAGGTCGCGCCGCAGGATCGACACCGTCGGGAAGCCCATGCGGCGGTCGAGCGCGCCGATCTCGGTGGCCTTGAGCAGGGTGCCGTGCCGGTCGATGCGCCGCATCGCATGCAGGCGGCCGCCTGCCTCGACGATGTCCGGCAGCAGGCCGAGCTGGGTGAGGACGAAGCCGGCATTCGGCCACAGCACCACGCCTGCGCCCATCGTCGATTCCGTCGGCCTGCGTTCGTACAGCCGGATCTCGTGGCCGCGCCCGGCGAGCGCGAGTGCGGTGCTCATGCCGGCCACGCCGGCGCCCAGGATTGCAATGTTCATGACGCTCCTTGCCTGTGTCGTGCGAACGCTCGCTGGCCGCGGGTGCGTGCCCGGGCGTCGCATTGACGGGATGAGCATCGTAAATTATGGTCTCTGGCGGGATAAGCCATCGAAATCGGCAGGCTTTGATACCTAAAACGGGATAATGATGCGTAGCAAGCTGGATCTGAATGCGGTGCGTGTGTTCGTGACGGTCGTCGATGAAGGCAGCTTTGCCGGCGCCGCACGCATGCTCGCGCTGCCGGGTTCCAACGTGAGCCGTCATGTGGCGCAACTGGAGTCGCGGCTCGGCGTGCGTTTGCTCGAGCGTAGCACGCGCCACCTGCGGATGACCGAGGCCGGGCGGTTGCTGCACGAGCGTGCGCGGCCGATGCTCGACGCGCTGACGCAGGCCGAATGCGAGCTGACGTCGCAGCAAACGGAATTGCGCGGCGTGCTGAAGCTTTGCGTCCCGGGCGAAATCGGGCCGCGCATGCTGGGGCCGATCGTCGCGGAATTCGCGAGCCGCCATCCGCGTGTCGAGATCGACTGCGATACCAGCCTCGCGGGCATGTCGACGCTGCGCGACGATATCGACCTGTCGATCATCGTCAATCGCGGCAAGCTGGACGACAGTGCGTTCGTCGTCAGGCCGCTCGCGAGTTTGCCGAGCGTCGTCGTGGCCGCGCCGTCACTGGTCGCGCGGGTCGGGATGCCCGGCCTGACGGAGCAGCTCCGGCAGTTGCCGTGCATCACGACGTTGAGCACGCTGAAAGGGCAGCCGTGGCAGTTCGCCGATCGCGACGGACGGATTCACAAGATTCCGGTGGCGAGCCGGTATCGCGTCAATAGCGGCGAGATGGCGGGCCTCGCGGCGGTGAACGGGATCGGCTTCGCGATTCTGGTCGAACGCGCGTGCGCGGTGGAGCTTGCCGAAGGGCGGCTGGTGCGCGTGCCGCTGGAGATGGCGCCGGCGCCGCTGCAGCTGCATGCCGCTTACGCGAGCCGGAATTCGGTCAACGCGAAGATTCGCGCGCTGCTGCAGCTGATGCAGGAACGATTGGCGACGGAGGAGGCGCTGCCGTCATCGCGACCGCTTCGGTAGGGCGCGCCAGTAGCGCACTTCCTCGATCGGCGTACCGTCGATCTCGAAGGTCTTGATGTCGTCTTCGGCGACGAAACCTTCGCGTTCGTAGAATGCTCTTGCCCGACGGTTTTTGACCAGCACCCACAGCGACACCCATGCATGACCCGCGTCGTGCAGCGCCCGGCATGCATGGTCGACCAGCCGCGCACCGATCCCTTGCCCGCAATGCGCAGGATGCAGATAGATCGCTTCGATTTCGCCCCACGCCCGGTCCTTGTCGGCGTCGCGCGTCGGGCCGTACGCGATCCAGCCGGTCGGTGCGTGGTTCGCGAACGCGAGCGCGACGCATGGCCGGCCCGCGTCGAGTACCGCGCGCCATGCGGCCGTGCGCTTTTCGACCGACAGGCCGGCGAGGAACGGGGCCGGCATGATGTCCGTGTAGGTCGCTTGCCACGACGCGACGTGGATGCCGGCGATGGCCGGTGCATCGGCGGCGGTGGCCGCGCGGATGTCGATCGTCGTCGTATTCGATGCCATGCGCCCTCCGTGTGGCCGGTTGCCGGTTGCCGGTTGCCGCGCTGCCGCCTGCCGGATTCACGTCGCCGGATCCAGGCTGGCGTCGATGGCGAAACGGTAGTGGATGTCCACGTGTGATGCGTTGCCCGGTGCGTCGGTTTTCTTCAGCACGAACTCGAACGCGGGTTCGAACCAGCCGTCGCGTGCGATTTCTCCGCCGAGGATCTCGACGTCGTACCAGCCGTTGTCGATTTCAATGACGGGCCGGCCCGGTTCGTGATAGCGCGCAAGCAGCGCATTCACCGTGTCGTCGGTGAAACGTTCGAGAATGCGCCACGTGTAGAGCATCACCGCACGATGCGCGACGCGCAATACGTACCCGCCGCGTCGATGCTGCAGGCGGCTGCCTGTCTTCAACAGTTCGGGCGTGCCGTCGTCCAGCGTGAAGATGACCGTATATGGATGATTCTCGATGCCGGCCAGCGGAATGACGATGCCTTCGAGCACCGCGTGGTCGCCGCTGTCGCCGGTCGTGAACGCCGATGCGACGTCGTCCGGCAGCCCGTGTTCGTCCTTGTAGCGTTTCAGCAGCAGAAGATCGCCGACGAGAAAGTAGTCGATCAGATCGTTGAGGACTTCGGCGAATTGATGCCGCATCGTCGTTCCTTTCGAGCAGCGTGCCGTGCCGCGACGTGCTTCGCGGCACGGCACGCGTGGCGACCTTATTCGCCGAGCTTCGACGTCACGCAGCCGGTGCTCGAGCATTCGCGCTCACGCTCGCGCAGGAACGACAGTCGCGATTGCGTCATGTCGTTCGCGCACTGGATGTCGACGAGGTAGCTGCTGCCGCGCGTTTCGCTGCACTGCGCATCGCGTTGCTTCAGCCACGCGAGCTGGCCGGCCTTCAGCGTCGCCTGCTGGTCGCCGCTCAGTTGCTTGCGCAATCGGCCGTATTCGTCGTTGAGATCGCGGTCGGACTGCGAGAACTGCGTGCTCGTGCAATAGACCTGGTCGAACGCGCTGCGCGGCTTTCCGCAGCCGGCCGCGTGCGCGGCGAACGGAACGGCGAGCGCGAGCAACGCGCAGGATGCGAGCAGATTCTTTTTCTTCATGGTGATGCTCCTGACTGGGTGAAAACCGTTGAACGCGACGGGCGAGACCGTCGTTATTGGGGCGTCGTGCACGCGTCGATGCCGCCCGCGATCGCGGCGGACAGGCGCTGGATCGTCTCGCGGCGCGCGAGCCGCGCTTCTTCGTCCGGATTGACGATCACGCCGGCTTCGACGAGCACGGCCGGAATCGGCGCGGTGCGCAGCACGACGAGATCGTCGAAGCGGTGGATGCCGAGTTGCGGGTCGATCAGCGGACGATTCTCGCCGCGGATCGGCTGCGCGTGATACAGCGACGGCCGTTCGCCGGCCGCGACCAGCCGCTCGGCGATCGCCTTCGCGCAACGCAGGCTCTCCGCATAGTGCGGATTGCGCTCCGACACGAACACCGAGAAGCCGCGGAATTCGCGCTGCCGGCCCGCGTCGATGAACTGCTGCTGCATCGAGTCGTGATGGATCGACACGAACAGGTTCGCGTCGGGCGCCTGCGTCGAGCGCTGATTGAGCGCGATCTCGCGACCGTCCGCCGACGTGCGCAGCACGCGGTCGCCGTGCGCGGCGAGTTTGTCGGCGACGGCGCCGGACAGGTCGAGGTTGTACAGATATTCGACGCGGCCGCTGGCGCCGGTGGAGCCCGGATGCGCGGGCGTATGACCGGTGTCGACGACGATGTAGCGGCCGGACGCGGGCTCGGTAACGGGCGTGGCCGCGGTGTCGGCCGCGTGCAGCGCCAGCGGCGCGCCGAGCAGCGGGGCGCACGCGAGCATGCGCGCGGCGGCGCGCACGAGCGGGCGAAGGCGTCGGAAGGTTCGGTTCGTCATTGTTGTTGTCGAGAGGGGCGGACGGCGCGTCGAACGGCGCGCCGCCGTCGGCCTGCTCAATGCAGTCGGAATGTCGCGCGATTATAGCGGGTGGCGGCGACGCCGCAATGACGCGCGACGGTTGTCAGGCGAGCACGCGATGTGCCGCCAGCATGCCCCAGTACGACGCTTCCTCGAACAGCGACAGTCCGGACAGGTCGGCATGCGCGAACACGACGGGGCCGTCGGCATCGCGCAGCGCGAGCAGCCCCGGCCGGCTCAGGAAGCCGACGTCGGGCGTGGCCATCGCATGGCCGCGGACGGTGATCTCGAGCGCGGTCGCATGCTTCCACAGCTCGCGTCCGTACACGGCCTGCAGGTCGATCGCCGCCTGCTCGCGCAATGCGTCGGGCTTCGCCTGCGCGAGCCAGCGGCGCGTATCGTCCGGCGTTTGCGCGCTCAATGCCTGATAGGCGGAGAACACCGAGCGCGTCGGCGGCGACATCCGGATCAACTGGTGCGTCGACACGACGTAGCCGAGCCCGGCGCCGTCGTAGACGACGTTGTCCCACGCGAGCGGCACGCCGGCTTCCTCGGCCGGCATGCCGTCGAGCAGGAAGTTGGACACGAGCCACGGCGCGCGCGGCGGCAAGTCGCGCGCAGGTTCGAAACCGTACGCGGCAAGCTGCGGAAACACGCGCGCCGCGACGAACAGCGGCATCGCACATACGACACGGCGCGCCTTCAGCGTGAACGTCGACAGCGTGCCGTCGTGACCGACGCGTGCGCACAGCACGTCGACGCCGCCCGCGCGTTCGGTCGCGCGCACCGCGAAGCCATCGCGCGACCACGTGTTCGAGCCGGTGCGCGCGGCGATCGACTCGCTCAGCTTCGTCACCATCGTGTGCAGCCCGTCGGGCCAGGTCAGCACCGCGCCGTCGCTCGCATCGCCCGCATGGCCGCCGCGCGACGAGAAATAGTGCAGGCCGGCCCAGGCGGAGACATGCTCGTAGCCGGCGCCGTAATCGTCGCGGCAGCAGTAGTTCAGATACCAGTGCAGCGCCTTCGCGGTGTAACCCTCGTCGTGCAGCCACTGGCGAAACGAGCGCCGGTCGAGTGCGCGCCAGCGCGGGTCGCGCGACGATTCCGCGATCGGGATGCAGAATACCTTGCGGCCGTCGGCGCCGCGCGCGGTGCGCAGCCCGTCCGTGTACGCGAAGAAGCGCGCCTGCTGCGCGAGCGCGTCGGCGTCGAGGCCGGTGGCCGGCACGATGCCGTCCTGCCACTGTCCATCGATGAACAGGCGTTCATCCGGTGCGTGGACGAGTGCACGCTCGTCGTACACGGGGCGCGCGGAGAACGGCGCAGATTCGATCACGCCGAGATCGGCGAGCATGTTGCGCAGATGCGCGGATTCGAGCGACGGCAGCGGCAGGTAGTGCGCGCCCTTCGGATAGCCGAGCGCGCCGAAACGCCCGCCGGCCGCGTTGCCGCCGAATTCGGGGCCGGCGAGCACCGTGAAGCGCGTATGGCCCGCGCGCGCGAGCTGCCATGCGCACGACAGCCCGGCCGCGCCGGCGCCGAGTATCGCGACATCCGTGTCGATCGTGCCGGACGGCGCGGGCAGCGCGGCATGGTCGCGCAGCGCATGGCCTTCGCGCATGCCGGGGTAGTCGACGCGCGGCGTCGTCTCGATCCAGCCGGTGCGGCCGCATGCGGCGAGCGACGCGGCCGCCGATGCGACGAGGAACGTGCGGCGATCCATCAGCGCAGCACGTGCTTCCAGTCGTCGTCGAAGCGGCGCACGAGCGGCTGGTCGTTGAGTTCGTTCGGCGACATCGACAGCGCCGGCATGTCGGCCGGGAAGTGGAACATCTCGGCGGCCGTTTGCGTATCGAGCCAGCGCGTCGGCACCGAGTAATGCGTCGGCACCGTGAAGTCGCGGCGCTTGCCGGCGATCACGAAACCCCAGTCGCCGAACGACGGCACGTAGCAGTGGTATGGCCACGTGTTGAGCCCGGCTTCGTGCAGCGTCGCGATGATGGTCCAGTACGCGTGCGGCGCGAAGTACGGCGAGGTCGACTGGATCACCGTGTAGCCGTTCTCCGACAGGTGGCGCGCCAGCAGCCGGAACACCGGCACCGAGTACAGGCGGCCGAGCCCGAAGTTGGTCGGATCGGGGAAATCGACGACGATCGCGTCGTACACGTCGGCATTCGATTCGAGCCAGCGCACCGCGTCGTCGTTGATCACGTGCACGCGCGGGTCCTTCAGCGCGCCCTGGTTCAGCTTGACGAGCGGCACGGACGTCGAGAACAGCTTCGTCATCGCGGGGTCGAGATCGACGAGCGTGATTTGTTCGAGGTTGCGGTGCTTGAGCAGTTCGCGCACCGCGAGGCCGTCGCCGCCGCCGAGCACGAGCACGCGCTTCGCCCACGGCAGCGCCTCGATCGTCGGGTGGATCAGCGCTTCGTGATAGCGGTGCTCGTCGCGCGACGAGAATTGCAGGTTGCCGTTCAGGTACAGCCGCATGTCGTCGTGCCATTGCGTGAGCACGATGCGCTGGTACGGCGTCGTTTCCGAATAGATCGTCTCGTCGCCGTACACGCCGTGCTCGGCCCAGTGCGTGATGCGGTCCGACAGCGCGAATCCGGCGACCAGCAGCCCGATCACGAGCGATGCGCGCATCAGCTTGCCGCGCACGTTGCGGATCTCGTCGCGGAACAGGTGCGTGGTCCACAGTGCGACGAGTGCGTTCAGGAGGCCGAACAGGAAGCTCGTGCGCAGCAGGCCGAGACGCGGCGCGAGCACGAGCGGGAAGATCAGCGACACGGCCAGCGAGCCGAGATAGTCGAAGGTCAGCACCTCGCTGACGGTATGGCGGAACGCCTGGCGTCGCTGCTGGAACGCGCGCATCACGAGCGGAATCTCCATCCCGATCAGCAGGCCGAGCGCGAGCACCAGTGCGTAAAGCGCCGCACGAAACGGCGCGGCGAGCCAGGCGAACACGACGAACAGCAGCGCGGCCGACACGCCGCCGAGCAGGCCGACGAGCAGCTCGATGTCGACGAAGCGGTCGAGCACGTCGTCGTCCTCGACGAACTTCGCGAGCCACGAGCCGATCCCCATCGCGAACAGGTAGCAGCCGATCACCGACGAGAACTGCAGGATCGAGTCGCCGAGCAGGTAGCTCGACAGCGCGCTGCTGATCAGTTCGTAGCCGAGCCCGCAGGACGCGAGCACGAGAATCGACAGGACGAGCGCGCGCTTATGCAGCATCGCGCATCCGTTGTGCAGTGTTCGGCAATGTGGATATACTGGCGCGGATTTTCGTCTGGCGGCCCCGTGCGGGCCGGCCGGCGACGGGGCGGCGAACCGAGCACAAAATCCGAGGAAAAGAATGAATAGTGCCTATCTTTATGCGGTTCATTTACTGTCGGCGTTCGTGCTGCTTCTCATGTTCGCGGCAGTGTACCTGAAGGTCACCCCGTTCGACGAACTGGCGCTGATCCGCGACGGCAACGCGGCCGCGACGCTGTCGTTCGGCGGCGCACTGATCGGTTTCTGCCTGACGCTCGCGTCCAGCATCGCGCACAACGCGACGCTCGGCGAAGTCGTGATCTGGGCCATCGGCGCGATGATCGTGCAACTGATCGCCTACGCGGTGCTGACGCGCGTGATGCCCGGCATGAATCATGCGATCGAGGATCGCAACGTCGCGATGGGCGGCCTGATGGGCACCGCGTCGCTCGTCGTCGGCATCATCAATGCCGCCTGCCTGACCTGACGCGCCACGCGTTCCGAGGAGACCGACATGAGTCTGGGTTCATTCATCCGCAAGCAGTTCATCGACGTCCTGCAATGGACGGAAGACACCGACGGCGTGCTGGCCTGGCGCTATCCGATGGAAGACCAGGAAATCCAGTACGGCGGCAAGCTGACCGTGCGCGAAACGCAGGTCGCGATCTTCGTCAACGAAGGCAAGGTCGCCGACGTGTTCCAGCCGGGCCTCTACACGCTGGAAACGCGCACGCTGCCGGTGCTCACGAACCTGAAGAACTGGGACAAATTCTTTCAGTCGCCTTTCAAATCGGACGTCTACTTTTTCAGCACGCGGCTGCAACTGGGCCGGCGCTGGGGCACCGCGCAGCCGGTGACGATCCGCGACCGCGAATTCGGCTTCGTGCAACTGCGCGCGTTCGGCATCTACTCGTATCGGATCGTCGATGCGGCCGCGTTCCATCGCGAGGTCAGCGGCACGCGCGCGGCATACACGGTCGACGATCTCGAGCAGCAACTGCGCAACCTGGTCGTCACCGCGATGAGCACCACGTTCGGCTCGGCCGACGTGCCGTTCGTCGACATGGCCGCGAACCAGTCGCTGCTGTCGCAGCGTGTCGCCGAGGCATTGGTGCCGGTGTTCACGCGCTACGGGCTGGCGCTCGACGCGTTCGCGGTCGAGAGCGTGTCGCTGCCGGCCGAACTGCAGAAGGCGCTCGACCTGCGGATCGGTGCCGGGATGGCCGGCGATCTCGCGCGCGCCACGCAATACCAGACCGCGCAGGCGATTCCGCTCGCCGCGCAAAACCCGGGCGGCATCGCCGGGGTCGGCGCGGGGCTCGCCGCGGGCGCGGCGATCGGGCAGGCGATGGCCGGCCAGATCGCGGGCGCCGCGCAACCGGCACAGGCCGCACCGCCCGCGCCCGTTGCCGCGCCGGTGGCCGCCGCGCCGACCGAGAGCACCGATTACGTGCAGCGGCTCGAGCAATTGAAGGTGCTGTTCGACAAGGGCCTCGTGACCGAAGACGAATATTCGCGCGCGAAGGCCGAGATCCTCGCGAAGCTCACCCGGTAAGCGTCGCGCATGTTCCGTACCTCGTGCCCCCAGTGCGGCGCGCCGGTCGAGTTTCGCTCGGCCGCGGCGGTAATGGCCGTCTGCGCGTTCTGTCGCAGCACGCTGCTCAAGCGCGGCGCCGACGTCGAGCGCATCGGCGAACTGGCCACGGTGCTCGACGATGCGTCGCCGATCCAGATCGGCACGGCCGGCCGCTACGACAAGCGCGCATTCACGGTGCTCGGGCGCATCCAGATGACCTACGACGCCGGTGCATGGAGCGAGTGGTACGTCGTGTTCGACGACGGCGCGTTCGGCTGGCTGTCGGATGCGTCGGGCCAGTACGCGATCACGGTGCGCGAACCCGACGATGCGTCGGGCCGCGCGTGGCCCGCATTCGACTCGCTCGAACCGGGCATGCGGATCGACCACGGCGGCCGCGCGTTTCTGGTGTCCGACGTGCGCACCGCGCGCTGCACGGGCGGCGACGGCGAGCTGCCGTTTCGCGTCGATGCCGGCTGGGAGGCGCGCGTCGCCGACCTGCGCACGGGCAATGCATTCGCGACCTACGACTATTCCGACGCCGAACCGAACGGCGGCATCCCGGCCGTCTATGCGGGCGAGGCGCTGGAATTCGACGCGCTCGCGTTCACCGGGCTGCGCGACACCGAAAACGATACGCGCGACAAGCGCGGCGCGGAGCTGGTGCCGTTCGCGTGCCCGAGCTGCGGCGCGCCGCTGTCGTATGCACCGAACGTGGCCGACTACGTCGTGTGCGGCAGTTGTCACGCGGGCGTGCAGTGCACGGCGGAGCAGCAGACCGTGTTCGCGGCGCGGCGCAAGCTCGAATCGGTGAAGGGCGCGCTCGAACTCGGCGCGATCGGCACGTTCGACGGCGTGAAGTACACGGTGATCGGCATGATGCGCTGCCGCGTGCCGGGCGACGACGAGACGTGGGACGAGTACCTGTTGCTGAACCCGAAACGCGGCTTCCTGTGGCTCGTGCAGAGCGACGGGCGCTGGGAACGGGTGCAGGTGCTCGACCATTGGCCGACGATCGGCGGCGAATCCGGCAACGTGACCGACGACGGCAAGACCTACCGGCTGCGCGAGGAATACGAATCGGAGGTCGTCTACGTGGTCGGTGCATTCAACTGGCGCGTGCAGGCGGGCGATCGCACGTCGATCATCGACTACGGCTGGCAGAAGGACAAGCTCACGCGCGAGCGCAGTGACGCGGAGATCGTCTGGTCGCGCGCGCGCCCGCTGTCGGCCGGCGCGCTCGCCGAGCGCTTCGGCACGCCCGCGCTCGCGGCGGCCACGCCGGCGGCCGCCGGCGCCACCGAATCGATGGGCCTGTTCGGCCGAAAGGGGCCGCACAGTTTCGCGCCGCTGCCGTTCATGTTCAGCGCGTTGCTCGTGATCTTCAACATGGGCTCGCTGTTCTCGTTCACCGGCCGCTCCGTCTACGTGCTGGTCGGCCTGCTGGTGCTGTGGCTGCCGGAATGGCTGTGGAAACGGTTTGCGCCGGACGGGGGCAACGCGTGATCCGGTACATTCTCTACGGCATCTACGGCCTGATCGTCGTCACGCTGTTCAGTTGTTCTTCGATCGGCGGCAGCGGTTCGGGCGGCGGCGGGTGGGGCAGTTCGTCGGCGCGCAGCGGCTACTCGTCGTACGGGTCGCACAAATGACCGCACGCGACGGGATCGTGTCGCCGGACGCGGCGCTCGGCTCGCACGTGCTGGCCGACCTGGCCGGCATCGATGCGACGCTGCTGCGCGACGCCGCGCGGCTCGAAGCAATCCTCACCGATGCGGCGCAACGGGCCGGCGCGCGCGTGATCGGCGCGCATTTCCATCATTTCGGCGGCGAGCATGGCGTGACGGGCGTCGTGCTGCTGGCGGAGTCGCACATCACGATCCACACGTGGCCCGAGCATCGCTTCGCGGCCGTCGATGCGTTCATGTGCGGCGCGGCGCGTGCCGCCGACGCGGTCGATGCGATCGCTGCGGCGCTCGGCACGCACGCGCAGGTCCGGCAGCAGGTGGCGCGCGGCGGGCTGGCGGCCGCCCGGCGTTTCCCCGGCTTCGGCGAATCTGGCAAATAGCCGATGGCGCAGCCGGCTTACGCCGGTCAGCGCGGCAGTGCTTCGGCTTCGGCCCAGCGCTTGAACGAATCGAGACGCCGGCGGGTCTGCACGAGATAGAACGCGCCGATCAGCGGTTCGAGCAGCCAGCGCAGCCAGGACGGCTGGGCGCGGAAGTGGTACGTGAACTTCACCTCGGTCGATCCGGCCGTGCGCTCGGTGAAGTTCCAGCTGCCGCTGAAGCGTTCGAGCACCTTCGGCCCTTCGACCATTTCGACGGCGGCGACCTGCGGCGGACGGTACGAGATGTAGCGCGACACCATCGTCGCGCCCGACTGGCTGCGGCAGAACGCGTCGACGCCGACGTCGGCGGTCGTGCCGTCGAGCAGATAGGCATCGATGAGGAAGTTGTCCCAGACGAGCCGCCGCCCGTAGTCCTGCGACCACGTGAACAGGCGTCTGCGATCGACGCCGACGGTCCGGCTGACGGAGATCCTCATGAGGGCGGGCGCCGTGGCGCGGATTGGGATGAAATCGAGTGTAACTCGCCAATAACGCGTGTTTCGTCAGACTTCGTCAAGTCGAGCGCGGGCTCGAATCAGCTCGATTGACGTCCCTCGGGAATTCCCCTAGGATTCATCTCAACCCTTCGGGACAGACCCGGAGCGTTTCAATCTCTTGAGGGAGCCTCATGAGTACGCAACAGAACCGGCGCTTCGACGCGCTCGTTTTCATTGGTCGTTTCCAGCCTCCGCATCGTGGTCACCTGAACGTGCTGAAGTCGGCACTGAGCCGGGCCGAGCGCGTGTGCGTGCTGATCGGATCGACCGACAAGCCCCGCACCATCAAGGATCCGTTCTCGTTCGACGAGCGTCGCCAGATGCTGGCTTCGCTGCTCGACGCGTCCGAGCGCGATCGCGTGACGATTGCCCCGCTGCAGGATTCGACCTACAACGACGGCGACTGGGTGCGCTGGGTGCAGGATGCGGTGGCCGTCGCGCTCGGCGACGTCGCGCAACGCAAGGTCGGGCTGATCGGCCACGAGAAGGACGCCACCTCGTATTACCTGCGGATGTTCCCGCAATGGGAGCTCGTCGACGTCGATGCGACGGAAGACATTTCCGCCACCGAGATCCGTGACCAGTATTTCGCCGAACGCACCAACAGCTTCGTGCAGTGGGCCGTGCCGGAACCCGTGTTCGGCTGGCTCGAGCGTTTTCGCACGCAGCCGGAATTCGCGCAACTGAAGTCGGAAGCCGAATTCATCGCCGCGTATCGCAAGGCGTGGGCGGCCGCGCCGTATCCCGTCACGTTCGTGACGGTCGACGCGGTGGTCGTGCACTCGGGGCATATCCTGCTCGTGCGCCGCCGCAGCGAACCGGGCCGCGGCCTGTGGGCGCTGCCGGGCGGCTTCGTGAACCAGGACGAGCGGCTCGATGCGGCGTGCATCCGCGAGCTGCGCGAGGAAACCGGCCTCAAGCTGCCGGAACCCGTGCTGCGCGGCTCGATCAAGGATCGCCAGGTGTTCGATCACCCGACGCGTTCGCTGCGTGGCCGCACGATCACGCATGCGTGCCTGTTCAACTTCCCGACCGGCGAGTTGCCGCGCGTGAAGGGCAGCGACGACGCCGACAAGGCGCGCTGGGTCCCGCTCAACGAATTCGCGCAGATGCGCAACGTGATGTTCGAGGATCACTTCGACATCGCGTATCACTTCCTGGGGAAGCTGTGACGCGCTGATTCCCCGCATCGGTCCGCCGCGACAGACGCGGCGGCACTTCAACGGCCTAGAGGAGCTCTAGCCATGCAAAACGATCCCGGCGGCTTTGCCGCGGTTCTCGCCAATCCGATTCTCAACACGGATTCGTACAAGGCTTCCCACTTCCTGCAGTATCCGCCGGACGCATCGGCGATGTTCTCGTACGTCGAATCGCGCGGCGGCCGTTACGACCGCACGCTGTTCTTCGGCCTGCAGATGCTGCTGAAGCAGTACCTGTGCAAGCCGGTCACGCACGCGATGATCGACGACGCGCGCGATTTCTTCACGGTGCACGGCGAGCCGTTCAACGAAGCAGGATGGCGCTATGTCGTCGAGCACTACGACGGTTACCTGCCGGTGAGGATCCGCGCGGTGCCGGAAGGCTCGATCGTGCCGGTGAACAACGTGCTGATGACGGTCGAATGCGACGATCCGCAGGTGTTCTGGCTCGCGTCGTATCTCGAGACGATGCTGTTGCGCATCTGGTATCCGGTGACGGTGGCGACCCGCAGCTGGCACCTGCGGCAGACGATTCGCCGCTTCCTCGAACGGACCGACGACGATCTCGCGCAACTGCCGTTCAAGCTGCACGACTTCGGCGCGCGCGGCGTGTCGAGCGCGGAGTCGGCCGCGATCGGCGGCGCCGCGCACCTCGTGAACTTCATGGGTTCGGACACGGTGCTCGGCGTGCTGGCCGCGAACCGCTTCTATCGCGAGCCGATGGCCGCCTACTCGGTGCCGGCGGCCGAGCACAGCACGATCACGTCGTGGGGGCGCGAGGGCGAGGCCGATGCGTACCGCAACATGATCAGGCGCTTCGGTTTGCCGGGTGCGATCGTATCGGTCGTGTCGGACTCCTATGATCTGTTCGCCGCGCTCGATCTGTGGGGTGGCGAACTGCGGCAGGCGGTGCTCGATTCGGGCGCGACGCTCGTCGTGCGTCCCGATTCCGGCGATCCGGTGACGATCGTGTTGCAGACCGTGCGCGCGCTCGACGCGTCGTTCGGTTCGACCGTGAACGGCAAGGGGCGGCGCGTGCTGAACCGCGTGCGCGTGATCCAGGGCGACGGTGTCGACGAGCAGTCGATCGAGGCGATCCTCGCCGCGCTCGACGATGCCGGCTATGCGGCCGGCAACGTCGTGTTCGGCATGGGCGGTGCGTTGTTGCAGCGCGTGAACCGCGATACGCAGCGCTTCGCGATGAAGTGTTCGGCCATCCGGCGTGATGGCGTATGGCACGACGTTCGCAAGGATCCGGTCACCGATCGGGGCAAGCGCTCGAAGCAGGGGCGGTTGACGTTGCTGCGCAATTGGCGCACCGGCGAGTATCGGACGGTGACGTTGCCGGTCGCGTGGGATGATCGCGTGCTGGAAGGCGAATGGGAAGAGGCGCTCGAGACGGTGTTCGACACCGGGCGTTTGCTCGTCGATACGTCGTTCGCCGAGGTCCGGGCGAGGGCGCATGCGGGGGAGGTGTGACGCAGGCGGCGGGCCATCCCGCCGCTGCGCGGCAGGTTCGCGTCACTTGCCGGCCAGTACACGGCTGCCGGCATTCGCCGGCGCGCCGCCGCGCTCCACCACCCGCACCGCCTCCATCGCCCGCGCCAGCGCATCGAACACCGCCGGACCCTTGCAACGCGACACGTTGAAGCGCATGTACGACGTCGCGCTGCGCGACGCGCTGAACACGTCGCCGGGTGCGAGCACCACGTCATGGTCCAGCGCATGACGCGCGACGCGCGCGGCGTCGAGTCCGTCCGGCAATTGCGCCCACACGAACAACCCGCCGCGCGGCTCCGTCCAGATCCCGAGCCCGGCCCGCGCGAGGCGCCGGATCGTTTCGCCCATCGCGTCCGCGAGACGCGCGCGCAGGCTGTCGAGATGGCGGCGGTACGTGCCGTCGATCAGCAGCCGGTGCACGACGTTCGCGCCGATCTGCGCATTGCCGAACGACGTCGCGAGCTTCAGGTCGACGAGCGCGTCGATCCATTCCGGACGCGCGGCGACATAGCCGCAGCGGATCGCGGCCGACAGCGTCTTCGAGAAGCTGCCGATCGACACGACGCGCGACAGCCCGTCGAACGCCGCGAGGCGCGGTGCGGGCGTGCTCTCGAAATCCGCGAAGATGTCGTCCTCGACGATCAGCAGCCCGTGCTCGGCCGCGAGCGTCAGCAGCCGGTGCGCGACGGGCGGCGCGAGCGTCGCGCCGGTCGGGTTGTGCAGCGCGGCGTTGGTGATGTACAGGCGCGGCCGGTGCTCGGCGAGTACCTGCTCGAAGCGCACGAGATCGGGGCCGTTCGGCGTGAAGGGGACGCTGACGATCCGTGCGCGATGCGCGCGCAGCAGCGCCTGGAAGTTGAAGTAGCACGGATCGTCGAGCACGACCGTATCGCCGGGCTCCAGCAGCAGGCGGCACACGAGGTCGAGCGCGTGCGTGCCGCCGTCGGTCAGCATGATCTGCGCGGGTTCCGCGTGGACGCCGTGCTGCGCGAGCCGCCACGCAAGCTGCTGGCGCAGCGCGGGCAGGCCGAGCGGGGTCGCATAGTCGGTCAGCGCATCGGCTTCGTCGCGCGACACGGCGCGCAACGCGCGCCGCAGGCTTTCGTCGGGCAGCCACGACGACGGCAACCATCCGCAGCCGGGCTTCACCGACGTCGGCGCCGCTTCGAGCGACTGACGCGACAGCCACAGCGGATCGAGCGCGCGATCGAGGCGCGGGCCGAGTTCCGCGAGCGCGAGCGGCGGTGCGTGCCCCGATACATAGAAGCCCGAACCGCGTCGGGCGACGAGCACGCCTTCGCTCGCGAGCCGTTCGTACGCATCGACGACCGTCGATTTCGACACGCCGAGCGCATCGGCCATCATCCGGATCGACGGCACGCGCGCGCCGGGCATCAGCGCGCGGCTCGAGATCCGCGCGCGCAACGTATCCATGACGGTTTCCACGCGCGTGCGCGACGGCGCGGGCGGAGCGGGAATCGGGGCGGAATGGTTCATGGCGAACGATGAACTGTACGGCCGGTTGTCCAGTACAGTTTGTCTGAATTGTATTGGGCTGTAGCTTACGCCGTTTTCGCCGGCGGCGGATCATCGGTCATCCATTTCCCCATTCAGGATCGACCGTGCAAAAGACGACCGACGGATGGCTCAGCGGCCTGCTGGGTGTCATCATTTTCAGTGGCTCGCTGCCCGCGACGCGTGTCGCGGTACAAGGGCTCGACCCGCTGTTCCTCACGTTCGCCCGCGCAACCATCGCCGGTGCGCTCGGCCTGCTGCTGCTCGTCGTGCTGAAGCAGCGGCGGCCGTCGCGCGCCGAGGCCGTGTCGCTGGCCATCGTCGCGCTCGGTGTCGTGGTCGGGTTCCCGTTGCTGACGGCGCTTGCGTTGAAGCACGTGACGTCGGCGCACGCGATCGTGTTCGTCGGGCTGCTGCCGCTCGCGACCGCGCTGTTCGGCGTGTGGCGCGGCGGGGAACGGCCGCGGCTGCCGTTCTGGATCTTCTCGATCGTCGGCAGCGGCGCGGTGGCCGCGTTTGCGCTGCGCAACGGCGGGCAGGCGTCGGTGGTCGGCGATGCGCTGATGCTGGCCGCGATCGTCGCGTGCGGGCTCGGTTATGCGGAAGGCGCGCGCCTGTCGCGCCAGCTCGGCGGCTGGCAGGTGATCTCGTGGGCGCTCGTGTTGTCGCTGCCGCTGATGCTGCCGCTCACGTGGCTGACCTGGCCCGCGTCGTTCGACGGAGTAGACGCCGCCGCGCTGTGGGGGCTCGCGTACGTGTCGCTGTTCAGCATGTTGATCGGCTTCGTGTTCTGGTATCGCGGGCTGGCGCTCGGCGGGATCGCGGGCGTCGGCCAGTTGCAGCTGCTGCAGCCGTTCTTCGGCCTCCTGCTCGCGGCCGGGCTGCTGCACGAGACGGTGCCGCCGTCGATGGTGGTCGTGACGGTCGTCGTGGTCGGCTGCGTGGCGGGCGCGAAGTACTTCTCGAAGATGGCGCCCGTGCAGCGTGCGGGGTGACGCAGGGGCAGCGGTGGGGCGCGCATCAGGCCGACGCCCTCCGGTGCGAGGCTGGCCGTAAGCCGATTGCCGCCGATACGCGTGATCGCGACGTGCGCCCGATCCTGCACCCGATGACGCGGCCCAAGGCAAAACGGCCAGGCTGCCGGTAGCGGCAAGCCTGGCCGTTGGGCGTTCGTCACGCCGGGCGCGGGTTACTCGAACGTTTCCAGCGCGAGCAATTCGCCGATCGTCTGCCGGCGGCGGATCAGTCGCGGCGTGCCGCGATCGACGAGCACTTCCGGCGCGAGCGGCCGGCTGTTGTAGTTCGACGACATCGACGCGCCGTACGCGCCCGCGTCGTGCAGGAACAGCAGGTCGCCGATCTGCGGCTGCGCGAGCTTGCGGTGCGTGACCACGCCGCCTGCATCCTGCGTGAACACGTCGCCCGATTCGCACAGCGGCCCCGCGATCGCGAGATCGACGAGCGGCCGGCCGGCGGGCAGCGCGCCATCGTGCGCGTGTACCGACACCGCGTGATAGCTGCCGTACATCGACGGGCGCATCAGGTCGTTGAAGCCCGCGTCGATCAGCACGAAATCGTGCTTCGGCCGACGGTTGACGGCTTGCACCTCGGTGACGAGCGTGCCGGCTTCGGCGACGAGAAAGCGGCCCGGTTCGATCTCGATGCGCACCGGGTGGCCGAGATGCCGTTCGATCCGCTTGCGCGCGGCGTCCCACTGGCTGAAGTAGTGACCGACGTCGACGCGCGGTTCGCCGTCGCGATACGGGATCGACAGGCCGCCGCCGGCCGAGATCGCATCGATGTCGTGGCCGAGCGACGTGACGAGATCGACCATCGCATCGCACACCTGCGACAGGTGGCCGTAGTCGACGCCCGAACCGATGTGCATGTGGATGCCGACCAGCTTCAGCCCGTACTGGCGCACGATCTCGATCGCGCGCGGTACGTCGTCGATCCAGATGCCGTGCTTGCTCTGCGGGCCGCCGGTGTTGGTCTTGTTGCTGTGGCCGTGGCCGAACCCGGGATTCACGCGCAGCCACACGCGGTGGCCGGGCGCGTGCTCGCCGATGCGCGCGAGCATGTCCAGCGAGCCGGCGTTCACGGTCACGCCATGCTTGAGCACCGCCGCGAGCGTCGGGCGATCGATCAGGTCGGCCGTGAATACGACGCCTTCCGGTTCGCCTGCCGGGCTGAACCCCGCCGCGAGGCTGCGCTCGATCTCGCCGAGCGACACGGCGTCGACGCACGCGCCTTCTTCGCGCATCAGCTTGAGGATATGGACGTTCGAATTCGCCTTCTGCGCGTAACGGATCACGTCGAACTGGCGCAGTTGGGCGATGCGGTCGCGGATGACGTCGGCGTCGTACACCCACAGCGGGGTGCCGTATTGCTGCGCGAGCGTCGCGAGCTGGCGGGAATCGAGAGACATGGCGGATGAACCGGATGGAATGAACGGATAGCGGGATGATGCGCCTGATCGGCTATACAGTAAAATGCAGATTTATCTTCATTCGATTCATTTCTGATATATACGATCATGCTGACGCACCGTCATATCGAGGTGTTCCGTGCGCTGATGGTCACCGGCAGCACGACGCGCGCGGCCGAGATGCTGTACACGTCGCAGCCGACGATCAGCCGCGAACTGGCGCGGATGGAGCAGGTCGTCGGCTTCGCGCTGTTCGAACGCGCGCACGGCCGGCTGCGCCCGACGATGGCCGCGCTCACGCTGTTCGACGACGTGCGGCTCGCGTATGTGGGGCTCGAACGCGTCGCGGCGACGGCCGCGCGCCTGCGCGAATTCCGCGACGGGCAACTGTCGGTGATCGCGCTGCCGGCGTTCTCGCACGCGATCCTGCCCGGCGCGTGCCGGCGCTTTCACGATGCGCATGCGGGTGTCAGCGTGTCGGTCGCGACGCAGGAGTCGCCGGTGCTCGAGGAGTGGCTCACCGCGCAGCGTTACGACCTCGGGCTGACCGAGCACGACGTCGCGCCGGCCGGCACCGTGCTCACGCCGCTGCTCGAAGTCGATGAAGTGTGCGTGCTGCCCGACGGCCATCCGCTGCTCGCGCAGGACGCGATCGACTTGCTCGATCTCGCCGACCGCCCGTTCGTGAGCCTGTCGCTGAACGATCCGTACCGCATCCTGATCGACGAGGCGTTCGCGCAACTCGGTGTCGCGCCGCGCTCGGTGGTCGATACGCCATCGGCGGTGTCGGTGTGCGCGTTCGTGCGGCAAGGGCTCGGGGCCGCGATCGTCAACCCGCTCACGGCGCTCGATTTCGTCGGCCGCGATCTGCACGTGCGGCCGCTGACGCGCTCGTTTCCGTACCGGGTCAGCGTGATCGTGCCCGAGCACCGGCCGAAGAGCCTGCTCGTCGATGCGTTCGCCGATGCATTGCGCGGCGAAGCGAAGGCGATCCGCCGCCGGCTCGCCGCGCACCTCGGCTAGCGGCACCGTATGATGGGCGTTTCGCCGCCATCGTCCTCATTTTCCGGAATCCCGTCATGACCGACGCATCGTCTTCCCTCGAACAACCGACCCTCGTCGGCGAACGTGTCGTCCTGCGTCCGCTCGACGTGTCCGACCGGCAAGCGCTGCTGGACGCTGCAGCCGACGGCGAGTTGTGGAACCTGAAGGTCACGGTCGTGCCGGGCGCGCAGACGGTCGACGCCTACATCGACACGGCGTTGCAGGGCCGCGCGGCCGGCACCGTGATGCCGTTCGTGATCGTCGATCGCGCATCGGGTCGCGCCATCGGCAGTACACGCTTCTGGAAGATCGATCGCACGAATCGCAAGCTGGAGATCGGCCATACGTGGTTGAGCGAATCGGCGCAGCGTACGCGGGCGAATACCGAAGCGAAGTGGTTGCTGCTGACCTATGCGTTCGACACGATGCGATGCGTACGCGTGCAGTTCACGACGGACGAGCTGAACGAGAAATCGCGCGCGGCGATCCTGCGGCTCGGTGCGAAACAGGAGGGCATCGTGCGTCACGAACGGATCATGCCGGACGGCCGCAAGCGCAATTCGGTGCGCTTCAGCATCATCGACGACGAATGGCCGGAAGTGCGTGCGCGGCTCGACGCGAAGCTGGCGACGTAACGTGTGCCGCGCCGCCGGCAGGGGAGGCGGCGACGCGACAGGGGGCGGTGCGCCGCGCACGATGCGCGGCGCTGCATCGTGTTACTGCGCCGATGCGAGGTGATGACGCTGCGCGAGCTTCTGCGCGTCTGCATAGTGCGCCTGCAGGATCGGCAGCGCCTGGCGTGCGACTTCCTTCAGCTTGGTGTCGCGGCCCGATGCGATTTCGGCCTGGAATGCCGAGATCGCCTTTTGCTGGCCGGCGAGCGCGACCTGTTCGATGTAGGCCTTGTCGAAGTCGGCGCCGCGCAAGCTCTTGATGCTGTTCAGCACGGTCGTGTCCGGGTCGTTGGCCGGCACGTCGACGCCGCGCGGGCTCGCCGCGCGCATCGCCTGGATGATCTTCGCATCGTCGGTCGACACGCGTTGCGCGAAGGCCTTGACCTGGCTGTCCGACGTGCGCGAATCGGCGATGCGCGCGGCGTCGTGCTGGGTCGACACGGTTTTCGTGCCGTCCGTGATGAAGGTCTGGTCGGCTTCGTGGATGCGCGTCGCGGTGGCAGCCGGCGCGGCGGACGCGGCGGGGGCCGGTTGCGCGGTTTGCGCGGTCGCCGTCACGGCGACGAGAAGCAGGCCGGCGGCAGACAAGGCAAGGCGCGAGATGGGGGGAAAGCGGTTCATGGGACCTCCTTTCGATCGGGGCTCTGGTTGAAAAACGGATCGTGTGATCCGTCGCTGTGCGAGAGACCGGGCGCGCCCGGGCCGGATTCGATGGCCACTCTGCCGCGGCGGCGTTCGAAGTGTTTCCCGGCCCGACTGATTCTAGGAGAGCGCTCGGGTAGCAGGTGCAACCGTGCTGTGGCTTGTGTAACGGTTGGTAAGACGAATCGATGGGCATGCGCGCAGGCAGGTAGCGCGTACCTGATGCGCGTGCGGTGGCGGCAATTTTTGCGCGCGCGTGGCGCATGCAATGCATGAGATGCAGGTGCGTGTCATCCGCATTGCATCGACGTGATGTTGTCGTGGCGGCTGCCGTGGCTGCATGCGCGCGTGGCGCGGCGAACGCGTTACACGCGTTCGAGCAGCGCGTCGAGGCGCGGCAGCAACGGCGTCGCGCAATGCGCCTGCAACGCGTCGGGCGCCGTATAGCCCCACGCGACGCCCTGGAACGCGATCCGTGCACGCCGTGCCGCGTCGGCATCGCGGATTTCGTCGCCGACGTACAGCACTTCGTCGGCGCGCACGCCGGCCTCGCGAACGAGCGCGCGCAGACGACGCGCCTTGCCGAACAGCGGAATCCCGCATGCGAAATGGTCGACGCGCGCGCCGGCGCGCGGGCCGAGCCGGTCGCGCACGATCGCCTCGGTATTCGACGTGGCGATCGCGATGCGGATGCCGCGCGCGGCGAGCGCGTCGAACGTTTCGTCGACGCCGGGGAACAGCCGCACGTGCGCGACACGCGGCTGCATCAGGCGGCGCATGTCGATCGTCACGCGCGGCACTTTCCACATCGGCACGTCGAGCGCGCGGATGATGTCGCGCGCCGACATGCCGCGCAGCGCCGGGCGCAGTTCGGGCGTGGCGTCGCGAAAGCCGTGCAGGCGCGACGCTTCCGACAGCGCGGCGAGAAAACTGTCGAGCGAATCGGCGAGCGTGCCGTCGAAGTCGAAGGCGATGAGGCGGTAGGTCATGATGCAGCGTGGCAGGTTTATCGGGCGATGACATTGTCACCGAATCGAAGCCGGCAGAGTACGACCGTTCGTCCGCGGTGGATCGTTGCGCCCCTTGTCCGCCACTCGCCAGCGCGGTATCGTCGATGCTCCGCCTTCCGTCCCGACCGGAGAACAGACGTGCCCGCAGCCACCCCCGCCACGCTGAGATTTTCCACCGACAAGCGCGAACTCGACATCGACGCGATCTTCGATTTCCTGCATCGCGACGCGTACTGGTCGCAGGGCATTCCGCGCGACGTGGTCGAGCGCGCGATCGACGGTTCGCTGTGCTTCGGCGCGTACGTCGGCGACCGGTTCGTCGGGTTCGCGCGGCTCGTCACCGATCAGGCGACGTTCGCGTACCTGTGCGACGTGTTCGTGCTGCCGGCCGAACGCGGCAACGGCTACGGCCGAGCGCTGATCGACCATATATTCGCGCAGGAGATGGTGCGGCGGCTGCGCCGCATCATGCTCGCGACGACCGATGCGCACGCGCTGTACCGGCCGGTCGGTTTCGGCCCGCCGGCGAACCCCGAGCGGCTGATGGAGATCCGCCGCCCCGACATCTACACGACACGCTGACGGGCGGCGCAGCGCATACAATACGCGCTTTCCGTTTTTGCCGAAGAGAAGCACACCATGACCGAACAGGAAGCCGAACAGCTCGCGACGCACCGCCACTACAAGGGCGGCCTGTACCGCTACATCGGCGTTGCCCGCCATTCCGAAACCGAGGAATCGGTGGTCGTCTACGAGCATCTGTGGCCGCATGCGCGCGGGCTGTGGGTGCGGCCGGAAGCCATGTTCAACGGCAGTCTCGAAGACGGCACGCCGCGTTTTCGCAAGCTGCGCGACTGATCCGCGGCCGGCGGCGCGTACGCCGCCGCGCGGGCCGGCCGCGCGAACCTGTGCGCGTTACGTGTCGGCCAGCGCCTTCACCAGTTCCGGCGGTGCATGCCTGACCGTCACCTCCGGCGTGCCGTGCCACGCCGCGAGTTTCTTCACGGCCTTCGCGACGTCGGCCGCGAGCCCGGTGCCGAAGCGCACGCCCGGCTCGACGTGCACGGCCTTCAGTTCGAACGTGCCGAGCGTGCGATGCGCTTTCGCATCGACGCGGCCCACCAGCCGGCCGCGATGCAGCACGGGCAGGCAGAAATAGCCGTAGCGCCGCTTGTGCTCGGGTGTGTAGCACTCGATCGTGTAATCGAAACCGAACAGCGTCGACGCGCGCCGCCGGTCCCAGACGACCGGATCGAACGGCGACAGCAGCGTCGTGACCGTCGAGCGCAACGTGTCGGCCGCGGCGGCCGGCAGCCACGCATCGAGCGAGCGATGCACGTAGGCCGGCTCCTTCCAGTCGTCGATCTGCACCGGAATCAGGTCGCCGGCCTCCGCCAGCCGTTCCAGCTCCGCGCGGTACGAGCGGCGCGGCAGCCGATAGTAGTCGGCCACCCAGTCCGCGCGCACGACGCCGAGCGCGCGGCACGTGTAGTCGAGCAGCGTGGGCAGCACGGCTTCGCGCGGCGGCAGGTCGCGCGTATCGTCCCAGCCGGGCAGCACGCGTTCGCGCACGTCGTACACACGCTGGAAATTGCGGCGCTCCGACACCATCAGGTCGCCCGTCGTGAACAGCACTTCCAGGTGACGCTTCTCGGGCTTGCGGTCCCACCAGCCGTTGCCCTTCACGCCGTCCTCGCGCGCGAAATCGGCCGACCGCACCGGGCCTTCCGCGCGAATCCGCGCGAGCAGCCGTTCGATCTCGGGACGATTCTGCGCATGCCATTCGGCCGCATATTTCCAGCCCATCCCCGACGGATCGAGCATCTTGTAGCGCATCAGCCCGAACTGCTCGATCGGCAGGAAACACGCTTCGTGCGACCAGTATTCGAACAGGCGCGCCTCGGCGAGATGTTCGTCGAGCCACTGCGGCGAGAAATCGCCGAGCCGGCTGAACAGCACGAGATACGGGCTGCGCGCGACGACGTGGATGGTGTCGATCTGCAACTGCGCCATCCGTCGGATCGTGTCGAGCACGTCGGACTTGGTGGCCTTGCGGCGGGGCGGCGTGAGCAGGCCCTGTGCGGCGAGATGCAGTGCGCGGGCGGCGGCGGGCGAGAGCGTGAGCATCGGCAGGACGGTCGAGGGTGGCGATCGGGAACCACTTTAGCGCGAAAGCGGCGCGCGCGTGCGACGTGCGGCTGCAACGCGTCTGACAATGGTTGACAGATGCGTTTCGCAAGTTTCCCTATAGTGCAGTTCATGGCGCGACGACAAGTGCGCGCAACGATTCCGCTTCCGACGCACATATGTCCATGGCACGCAGGAAGCGAATCCGGGACTCTCAACCCCCATCGGGAGACCCGGAGCCCTGAGCGAACATCCACGCGGCTGTGCACCGGCCCCGTGTGGATGTTCGCTGATTTTTTTGTTTTTCCGGTTTTCATCCGTCGCCGAGCGACAGGTCATGTCGCAGCGCTCGTCTGTCCGGGCCGCAGCGCACGGGACAGGTCGTAGTGTTTCGCCGCACCGTAACGCGGCGAACCGAAGTGCCAGTCGTAGTTGCCGCGAATGTATGTGCGGGCCTCGTCGAGCAGGCGCAGCGACGCGCGATCGTCGGTGCGCGCACGCACCTTTTTTTCCAGATCCAGATAACGCGCGAGATAGCCGTTGTGGATGTCCGCCGCCGCGTCGAGCGCGGCTTGCGGCGCGAGCCCGCGTTCGTGCATCAGGACGCAGACGAGATTGCTGCTCGATTCGCCGGCCTCCTTCGGATACGAAAAGATGTCGTTGCACAGGCACAGGATCAGGCCGGACAGCTTGCGCAGGCGCTCGACTTCTTCGTCTGCGTAGAACGCGGCGGGCGCTTCGTAGCCCGCGGCGATGTCGATCAGCGCGAACGCGCCTTCGCCGCAGCCGTTATAGGTGCGACCGGACAGGTACTCGGCCTCGCCGGGCACGACGTCGGTCGCGAACCGGCCGGTTTCCCATAGCGTCGAGAACAGGAACGTCATCATTCCCGCCACCCAGCGGGCGTACTGCACGCGTGTGGATGCAGCGGCGATACGCGCGCAGATGTCCTGCGTCGCCCGTTGCAGGGCGGGCAGGAACGCGGCCAGGTGCGGCAGGCGCCCCGCGAGCGCGGCGCGCAGCGGCGCCGGATCATGACCGGTCGGGTCGGCGATCATTTCGTACAGCCACAGGTAGAGCGCGCCGAGCTCGCCCGGGGCGCGCGCGACGCCGTGCAGGCTGCACAGGCCGTCGTCGATCGCGAAGATCCAGCCATACGCGCGGCTCGTCGTGCACAGGCCGTCGAAGGTCGCGTGCGCATAGACGCGTGAGCAGTATTCGCCGACCTTGCCGTGACGGATGCCGTTGGCCCAGCGCGGATCGTCGAGCAAGCCATGGCCGTTCATCCACGCGAGCAGGTCGGCTTCGGCGCGGTCGGCGTCGGGATGCACGGGCGTGTCGAACGGGTGGAACAGGTGCGGCAGCACGAGCGCGGGCGCGGCGGCTTCGGCGGTAACGGTTTCAACGGTGGACATGGCGTGCCTCGCGGATGGCGGGTGACAACGGGTGTCATGAAGGACGGTCCGGCGCTACTTGCCGAACCGGCGCGCGCGCTTGCCGTACGCATCGATGGCCTGTTCGAAATCGTCGCGTCCAAAATCGGGCCAGCACGTCGGCGTGAAATAGAACTCCGAGAAAGCGGTTTGCCACAGCATGAAATTCGACAGGCGCTGCTCGCCCGACGTGCGGATCACGAGGTCCGGCTCCGGCTGGCCGGCCGTGTAGAGCCGGCTCGCGATCAGCTCCGGGCTGAGTTGCGCGAGCAACTGTTCGACGGTGCCGGCGGCGACATGCTCCGCGATCAGCGAGCGGACCGCGTGCAGCAGGTCGAGGCGGCCGCTGTACGCGACCGCGATGTTCACGTCGAGCCCGCGCGCGTGGGCCGTGCGTTGCTGCGCGGTGCGGATGCGCTCGGCGGTGGCGGGCGGCAACCGCGTCAGGTCGCCAATCACGTGCAGGCGCCAGCGGCCGCAGGCGGCAAGCTCGTCGAAGACGTCGCCGATCACCGCGAGCAGGTCGCGCAATTCCCCGGCGTCGCGCTGGAGATTCTCGGTGGACAGCGGCCACAGCGTCACGAACGGGATTCCGGTTTCCTCGCACCACGACAGCAGCGCGTGCACGTTGCGCCCGCCGGCCCGATAGCCGTCGGCGGCCGGCAGGCCGAGGCGGTCCGCCCAGCGCCGGTTGCCGTCGAGGATGACGGCGAGATGCGTCGGCAATGGCGGCCGGGCCGTATCCAGTGCAGCGGGCGAGTCGGTGATGAATGTTTCCGGCGCGCGCAGAATCAGCTCTTGAGTCATGGAGACCCCTTCGAGGCGAGATAGCGATCGAAACGTGAAACAGCGGATGGGAGGTTATGACGACTGCTGCAATTCGGCGCGGGGACAATATTGGCGCCGATGCGAGTGATCATTATTGATCAATGGATTTCGGATTTTCAAGTCGTTCGCATGCCCGATATCGGGACGCGCCCGCGCAAGCGACCGAGCAGGCGTGGCGGCGCGTCTGCCGATATCGAAAGCGGTGATGCGCAGTCGATCTTCGGGCCGAGGTTATTTCGACATGCGGATTCGGCGAGTGCCTCGTGCGTTTCGCGCGATTGAATAATTTCGGAATTGAAAAATAAAAGCGATGCAATACGCGGACGATCGATTGCGGCGAAAATGATTTCGCTGCGTCGGCCGTTGGCCGCCTATGCCCGCTTGCCGCGCGCGACCTCGTCGCCGGCGCCGGGCGGCAGCCGCCGCGTGATCGGAATCGATGCGAACGAGCACAGCCCGACCACCACGAATGCCGGCCAGAAATCCGACCACACCATCGCCTGATGGCCCTGGAGCCAGTGCGACACGTGCAGCACGAGGCCGGCCACCGTCACGCCGAGGCCGAGCGACATCTGCTGCACGACACTGCCGAGGCTCGTCGCGCGGCCTGCGTCGCGCGGCGAGATGTCCGCGTAGATCATCGAATTCAGGCTCGTGAACTGCAGCGCGGGGAAGATGCCGCCGACGAGCACGATCATCCAGATCGCCCAGGTGGCCATGCCGGGATGGAATACGCCATACGCGGCGATCGCGAGGCCCGCGAACGCCGCGTTGTAGATCAGCACGGTACGAAAGCCGAAGCGGCGCAGCGTATGGGTGGCCGTCGAGCGGCTGACCGCGCCGCCGAGCGCGGACGCGCACGTGATCAGGCCGGAATGGAACGCGCTCATGCCGAGCCCTTCCTGCAGCGCGAGCGGCAGCAGGAACGGCACCGCGCCGAGGCCGATGCGGAACAGCGACCCGCCGACGACGCTCGCGTGGTACGTCGGGATCTTCAGGAAACTGAGGTCGAGCACGGGGCGCTCCTTGCGGCGCGCGTACGGCACGTACAGCGCGAGCATCGCGGCGCCGGCCGCGCACATGAGGATGGCGTTCGAGCGCGACGTGAGCGAACCGTCGATCAGCGTGAGGCCCATCAGCAGCAGCGCCGCGCCGCTGGCCGACAGCAGGAAGCCGAACCAGTCGAGCGGCCCCGGATCGGGCTCGTGCGTGTTCGCGATGTGCTTGCTCGCGAGGTAGATCCCGTAGATGCCGATCGGCACGTTGATGAAGAAGATCATCCGCCAGTGCAGGTAGGTCGTGATGAAGCCGCCGACGAGCGGCCCGACCGTGGGCCCGAACAGCGCGGGAATCGCGAGGTAGTTCATCGCGCGCACGAGATCGGAGCGTGGCACCGCGCGGAAGATGATGATGCGGCCGACCGGCACCATCATCGCGCCGCCGACGCCCTGTATGAAGCGCGCGAACGTGAGCACGCCGAGGGAGTTGGACGCCGCGCACATCAGCGAGCCGACGACGAAGATGCCGATCGCGGTGCGGAACACGGCGCGCGCGCTGAAGCGGTCGGCGAGCCAGCCGCAGATCGGGATGAACACGCCTAGGCCGACCACGTAAGCCGTGATCGCGATGTTCAGTGTGACGGGGCTGTGCCCGAAGTCCCTCGCCATCGCGGGCAGCGCGGTGACGATGATGTTCGCGTCGACGCTTTCCATGAACAACGCACAGGCAACGATGAGCGGTGCTAGAAAGACGGGCGACATGGGCTGGGCGCGCGGTAAAGACGTCATTATGCCCACAATGTGACCGTTGCGTCACGTACGACAACAGTTGTTCCGCATGTTGCAACAGTCGTCTTTTCCTGTGGATGGGGCGGAAAGAACGACTGCGCGTGGGCAAGCGGCGCATTGCTCGTGCGTGTCGAATGCGTTGCCCGACCGGTGAACGACGCAGCATCGCCGTTGCGGGGCGCGCGTGCGTTTTCGATGCCGGGCAGGCGGTCGACGCGCCCGACATTGCGATCGGGGAACGGCTTCTCGCGCGGCGCGTCGCCCACGCTTTCGCCATTCGGCGTGCGTGAACACGATGAGCGGGACCGACGTCTGCCCGGTCATGGCGATTCCTTTTGACGGAGTGGCGGTGCGTTTCTAGAATATGAGCGTTTGCTCATATTCTAGAAACGCACATTCCCGCCATGTCCGACTCGTCTTTGCGCATCCCGCTGTCGCCCCGCAAGGCGCCGCGCCAGCGCCGCTCGGTGGCCACCGTCGATGCGATCGTCGAGGCCGCCGCGCGCATTCTGGAGCGCGACGGCTTCGACGGTTACACGACGAACGCGGTCGCCGCGCTGGCCGGCGTGAGCATCGGCTCGCTCTATCAATACTTTCCGAACCGCGATGCGCTGACCGCTGCGCTCGTCGAGCGCGAGAGTGCGCATCTGCTCGACGACGTCGACCGGGCGGCCGCGCTGTCGTCGTGCGACGACGTGCTGCGCACGCTGGTGCGCGGGGCCGTCGCGCACCAGATGCGCCGGCCGGTGCTCGCGCGGCTGATCGATTTCGAGGAGGCGCGGCTGCCGCTCGGTGCGCGCAACGCGCGCGTCGTCGACCGCATCCACTCGACCTTGCTGCATGCGCTCCGGTTGCGCGATGCGCCGCGCGTCGCCGCGCCCGACGTGATTGCGCACGATCTGCTCGCGATCGTGAAAGGCATCGTCGATGCGGCGGGCGCGCGCGGCGAAACCGATGCGCACGCGCTCGAAGCGCGGGCGTGGCGGGCGGTGCGCGGTTATCTCCGGGAATCGCGCGAATCGAAACTTGCTTGAGATGCATGTTTCGTGCGACAGTCGGACCCATTCGCACCACAACATGACGCGTATCGATCGAAGGCCATCGAGACGAACGCGCGCGCGAACGAGACCTCGTGCCGATCCACTCACCATCGAAAGGAGGGGACACGCCATGACGTCACGTCGTGCCGCACCGCTTGCATCTCGCTTCTCGTCGCGTCAGTCACCGCCCGCGCCGCGTCTGCGCTGGGCCGCCGCACTGGCCATCGCGTATCTCGCCGTCGCCGGCTGCGCCGCGCAGGCCGACAATGCGAACCAGGCCGCCGCGCAAGCGGCCGGCCAGTCCGCAATACCGGCTACCACCGCAGCGGCTGCCGCTCCCGCGTCGGGCACGCTGCCGCCGCCGAGCCAGCTCTACGGCGATCTGTTCGTCGCGGTGCAGACCGCGCAGCTCTATCCCGACCAGAAGACCTTCGTCGACGCAACGCCCGATACCGACCCCGCGACGATCGTGCAGTTGTATCAGCAACAGAAATCGCAGCCGGGCTTCTCGCTGAAGGCGTTCGTCGACCAGCATTTCACGCCGCCCCCGGCAGGCGGCGTGACGCCGCCGCCGAACCAGACGCTGCGCCAGCACATCGACTGGCTGTCGCCGCAGCTCACGCGCACGAGCGTCACGGTGCCCCAGTACAGTTCGCTGATTCCGATGCCGAAGCCGTACGTCGTGCCGGGCGGCCGTTTCCGCGAAGGGTACTACTGGGATACCTATTTCACGATGCTCGGGTTGCAGGTGTCGGGGCGCGAGGATCTCGTCGACGACATGCTCGACAACTTTGCATACCTGATCGATACGGTCGGCCACATCCCGAACGGCAATCGCACGTACTACGCGAGCCGCTCGCAGCCGCCGTTCTTCGCGTACATGGTCACGCTCGCCGCGCAGGTCGAGGGCGACAAGGTCTACCAGAAATACCTGCCGGCGCTGCGCAAGGAACATGCGTACTGGATGCAGGGCGAGACCACGACGCCGCGCGGGCAGGCGGCGCGCCACGTGGTCGCGATGCCCGACGGCGCCGTGCTGAACCGCTACTGGGATGCGAGCGATACGCCGCGCGACGAGTCGTATCTGGAGGACGTGACGACCGCGAAGTCGGTGCCGTCCCGACCGGCGAACGAGGTGTACCGCGACCTGCGCGCGGGCGCCGAAAGCGGCTGGGACTACAGCTCGCGGTGGTTCGGCGACGGCAAGACGCTCGCGACGATCCGCACGACGTCGATCGTGCCGGTCGACCTGAACAGCCTGATGTTCCATCTCGAGACGACGATCGTGAAGGGCTGTGCGGTCACGCGCGACATCGCATGCGTGGCCGATTTTTCAGCGCGCGCGGGCAAGCGTGCGGCTGCGATCAATCATTACCTGTGGAACCGTCGCGGCTACTATGGCGACTACGACTGGCAGTTGCGCAAGCCGCGCGACGGCGTGACGGCGGCCGCGCTGTATCCGTTGTTTGCAGGCGTCGCGTGGCCGGAACGTGCGAAGGCGACCGCGCGCGAAGTGCGCAAGACGCTGCTGCAGCCGGGCGGTCTCGCGACGACGACCGAGAACACGGGCCAGCAATGGGATGCGCCGAACGGCTGGGCGCCGCTGCAGTGGATCGCGATCGACGGGCTGCGCCGTTATGGCGAACCGGCGCTCGCGAAGGACATCGGCACGCGTTTCCTGTCCGACGTGAAGCATGTGTATGCGACCGAAGGCAAGCTCGTCGAGAAGTACGTGGTCGAGGGTACCGGCACGGGCGGCGGAGGCGGCGGCGAATATCCGTTGCAGGACGGCTTCGGCTGGACCAACGGCGTCACGCTGAAACTGCTCGGGCTGTACGGCGAGTAATGCGCGGTGCGCGGTGCGGGCCGCGTGCCCACACGGCGAGCAATCGCACGGGCCGGACCGTCGCGCAAGCGGCCGTCCGGCCCGCGTTTTCATGCGGCGCGCGTCAGAACGTGATCGTCGTGCGCACGCCGACCACCGTCTCGTCGCCGATGCGCGCGCCGGCCGCGTTCGGGTTCGGGATGCCGCCGCCCGGACGGAAGAAGTGCTGCAGGTCGGCCTGCACCTGCCACCACGGCGCGACCTGGTACTGGTAGGTCGCTTCGATGACGGTTTCCGCGCGGCGCACCGGATAGCCGGGCGTCGTGTACACGCCGGTATCGCCGTCGAGGCCGCGCGCATGCGAGCCGATCTTCGCGTAGCCGATCGCGATGCCGGCGACGTCGTTGTCGCGGCCGGCGAACGGCGCCTTCAGCGTCACGCCGGCGTTGGCCGCGAAATCGACGACGTTGCGGTCGCCCGGCGAGCCCATCACGCGCGCGAACACGCCGACCGAACGCGGGCTGTCGGCGGACGGCCGCCACACCATCTGGTCCGCGACCGCATAGAAGCCGTAGTTGCCGCGATGCGTGGCGGGCGTGCCGTTGCTCGCCGGATCGGCGAGCGACAGCCCGTCGGTGCCGTAGCGCGGATCGTCCGCATGCTGCGAGTGATACCAGAAGCCGAGCTTGTACGTGCCGGGCAGGCCGGCCGGCTGCGGGGCCTTCGGGTCGGCGGGCGGCGCGTTCAGCGCGTACTGCACTTCGCCGATCACGAATGCGCCGCTGCGCAGGTTGAAGTTGGTGCCGTGTGCGTTCAGCACCTGGGCGTCGCCGTCGCTGCGGCCGGCCGGGTTGCCGTCGAACACGCCGACCATCGCGGTCCACGCATCGGCCGGCTTCACGCGCAGCCGCACGCCGAGCGACGACAGCGGGTACGCGGGGCCGCCGGACGGCAGATCGGTGGACGGCAGCACGGGCCAGCCGAACGTCGCGTTCATGAACGTCGCCGCGTTCTGGCTCACCATGAATTCCTGGTCGACGCTCTGCTGGCCGACTCTCACGTCGACCTTGCCGTCGAGCAGCGACTGCTGGTACCAGAGTTCCCACAGGCGCGTGGTCGAGTTCGCCTCGATGCCGGTGGCGGTCTGCAACGTCTGCAGGTAGCGCTGCGTGAGGTTGGTGCCGTGGATCTGCAGCCCCGACACGTTGAACGTGCCGCCCGGCAGGCCGACCGCCTTGCCGGTGTCGACGTTGAAACCGAATTGCGTGAGCCCCTGGTATGCGCCGCCGCGACCCGTGCCGCCGGACGTGTTGTACAGGTACTCGCTGGTCTCCTGCAGGCTCAGCGTGACGCCGTGCTCGTCGAGCACGTCACGCAGCCCGCCCATGTTGCCGAGCAGGTTCGAGCGCTCCCAGAAGCCGGTCGGAGCGGGCGCGGCAGTATCGGCGGCCTGTTGCGCGGGGGCGGCGGCATCGCTCGCGCCGGCTGCCGGTTCGGCAGCGGCGGGCGACGATGCCTGCGCGAATGCGGGCGCGGCGGCGAGCGACAGCAGCAGCGCGGTGAGCGCATCGAGGCGGCGCTTGCGCGGGACGGGTGCGAGGTGATTCTTCATTTGGGTTCCGTTGGCAGTTTGATTAGTTTGGCTGAAGAAACGGGAACGTGATGCGGGACGCATGGCGAGACGGCCCGCACGGAGCAGGGCTTACGGCAGCCAGCCGCCGACGCGCCAGACCTGCGCGAAGCCGACGCGCGGCGCGACCGAGCACAGCAGCGCGGCGAGCGCGAGCGCGGCCGCCGTCGCGGCGATCAGCACGCAATCGAGCGGGCGGGGCGCCGTCGGCACGTGGGCGAGGGCCCGGCCGCGCCAGCGGCTGAATGCCCGGGCGAGCGGCGAGCGGCCGGAAAAAGAGCGGTCGCACGCGACGTGTACGACGCGCTTGAGCTTGACCGCGAACGATTGAACGAACATGACGCTGCCTCCGTTCCGTCCGGCGGACGCCGGACGACGTGATCGAGCGCGGGTGCGTGACGCGGCCTGCGATCGGAGGATGGAACATAACGGAGCATGCGACTGCCGAACCGGCGATGGCCGGCCCGGATGGAGGCGCGCTAACCCGACGAGTGCGAGCTAGCGGCGAAAGACATGCGTCTGGCTGCTATCTCGCGATGGCTTGGCCGGCCTGGACCGGCATCGAACTGCAACTAGAGCATGTATCCACGGAGGGACTCCCGTGATGAATTGGGGCGGATTGTAGTCGCGACTTTTGCTGCGGCGCAAGTAGAAAACGCATGACGGTTGCGCCGTGTGGTGTGCGCGTCGCGGCGGCCCAGGGCCGCCACACGCCCGCCCGGCAACGGCAAAGCGGGTGGTTGCGCGTTGCGCCGCACCGTTGCTTGCACGCATCGGCGCGCGATCGCGTCATCGCCCGCTGAAAGGTTTCGGTACGTCAATTCAAGGGCAAATCTTTCAGTTGCGTCATGCGGGAAATTTATTTCGAAAAACGGGGTTTCGAGGGGTTGACTTCACTTTCGCGCGGTCCATAGAATCCGCCATCTTCACTCTTGGGGCCGCCGCCTTGGACGCCTGCAGTAGTCGATCTTCGAACGAAATTTCCGCCTGAGCGACCGACGTCCGCGCCTCATCGAAGCCGCCGTTTGTCTCCCGGGCAAACGGTGCGCGCAGCAGTATTTCCGCAGCAACTCCCTACGTGCACCCTGATTCGCGCCGGTTAGCGTGATGCGTTCTCGCATGCGTTGTCCGGTTTCACCGCCGCCTGGCAGGCGGCCGCGTTCGCGCATCCGTTTCCCGGGCGCGCGAATGCCGGCCCGCACGCCGGACGGCGGTCAACCGTGTTCCCCGGAACACCGTACAGGAGCCGCCATGAACGACAGTGACAGTTGTCCCTTATGCCCGCTGCATACGCAGACCCTTTTGAACCCGGGTCGCGGGGACACGCCGGCCGACTAGCCTGACACGTCGTTCAGGCCCCTGGCTGGCCCCGCGCCCACGACGCGGCCGGCACGCCTGCCGTCGCCGCACGGAGCCAGACCATGAACTTCGGCCTTCTGCTGTCGACCCTTCCGCACGTCACGGAATCGCGCCCCCACTACGACGCGATGCTGACGCTCGACGCCCGTCCGCGGGTGTTCTCCCGCCTGCTGAACCAGTTGAAAGCGTTGATCCGCTGAAAGAGACACGCCGAGCGCGCCTCGGCATGCGCACGTGCGGCCGCCTTCGAGCGGCCGTCCCGCGCGCATCCCAAGGTCGCACGCTCATCGAATCGCATAACCCTTAGCCGTACGGAACACATCATGTCCACGCCCTCCAACGTCTCTCCACCGATCGCGGTCGACCGCAGCGCCGTGCTCGACGACGCCCACCTGGGCGACATCCGCGGTGCGCTCGGCACGATCCCGCACCACGACACCGGCGCACGCGGCACGTGGTGGGCGCGCCTGCGTACGCTGCTCGCGATCATCGGCCCGGGCCTGATCGTGATGGTCGGCGACAACGACGCCGGCGCATTCGGCACCTATACGCAGGCCGGCCAGAACTACGGCACGACGCTGCTGTGGACGCTGCTGCTGCTCGTGCCCGTGCTGTACGTGAACCAGGAAATGGTGCTGCGCCTCGGCGCGGTCACGGGCGTCGGCCATGCGCGGCTGATCTTCGAACGCTTCGGCAAGTTCTGGGGCGCGTTCAGCGTGATCGACCTGTTCCTGCTCAACGCGCTGACCATCGTCACCGAATTCATCGGCATCACGTTCGTGCTGGATTTCTTCGGATTGCCGAAGGTGGCCGGCGTGTGCGTCGCCGCCGCGCTGACGATGGCCGCGGTCAGTACCGGCGATTTCCGGCGCTTCGAGCGGTTCGCGATCGGGCTGTGCGTGCTGAGCCTGCTGCTCGTGCCGGTGCTCGTGTCGATCCACCCGCCCGTCGCGCAGATGACGCGCGATTTCTTCGTGCCGAACTGGCCCGCGCACGCGAAGCTGTCGGACGTGATGCTGCTCGTGATCGGGATCGTCGGCACCACGGTCGCGCCGTGGCAGTTGTTCTTCCAGCAGAGCTACGTGATCGACAAGCGCATCACGCCGCGCTTCATGAAGTATGAAAAAGCCGATCTGTGGATCGGCATCGCGTTCGTGCTGGTCGGCGCGGTCGCGATGATCGGCTTCAGCTCGGCGCTGTTCGGCGGCCATCCGGAAGCCGGCAACTTCACCGACGCGGGCGGCATCATCGCCGGCCTCGAGAAGTATGCGGGCCGCACGAGCGCGACGCTGTTCGCGATCGCGCTGCTCGACGCGTGCATCATCGGCGCGGCGGCCGTGTCGCTGTCGACCGCGTACGCGATCGGCGACGTGTTCAAGATCCGTCACTCGCTGCACCGCGGCGTGACCGACGCGAAGGGCTTCTATCTCGTCTACTTCGGCATCGTCGCGGCGGCGGCCACGCTCGTGCTGATTCCGGGCAGCCCGCTCGGCCTGTTGACGGAAGCCGTGCAGACGCTGGCCGGCGTGCTGCTGCCGAGCGCGACGGTGTTCCTGCTCGTGCTGTGCAACGACCGTCAGGTGCTTGGGCCCTGGGTCAACTCGACGAAGCTCAACGTGTTCACGGGCGCGGTGATCTGGGTGCTGGTGCTGCTGTCGATCATCCTGACCGCGTCGGTGATGTATCCGGACATCAGCGGGGAGGCGATCGTCGACGTGCTGGTGGGCGGCACCGTGCTCGCCATCGCCGGTTATCTCGCGACGGTACTGATTCGCCGCAACAAGCGCGTCGTCGAGCCGGCCGTCGATCGTTCGCTGCGCGACACGTGGCGCATGCCGCCGCTCGACACGCTCGAGCCGCAGAACATGACGCTCGCGACGCGGATCTGGATGGCCGTGCTGCGCGGCTATCTGGTGATTGCGGTCGGGCTCGTGATCGTAAAGGTCGTGCAGATGACGCTGCTGAAGTAACGGCGACCGTCCGCCGCGAGGAAGCGGCGCCGGCCCGGCGCCGCGCCGCAACCCGAACATGCCGGCCCGCGAGGCCGGCATGTGCGTTTACGCGATCGGCGAAACGAAACTGCGCCGCGCCGTCGCCCGCGCGTCAGATCAGCTCGAGCTTCGACGTCAGGTACGTGAGCTGGATCCGGTTCGCGACGCCGAAGCGCTTGCGCAGCTTGCGCAGGTGATAGTCGACGTTGTGCGCGCTGGTGTCGAGGCGCCGGCCGATCTCCTTGTCGGACGCGCCTTCGGCGATGCCGAGCAACAACTCCTGCTCGAACGGCGTGAGCCCGTTGACCGCGCGCTCGCGCGACGTCGAGATCAGTTGCGGCGACGCGAACTTGTGTACCGACAGCCCGATCGACAGCGCCTGCTCGATCGTCGCGGGCGTGATCCATTCGCGCGTGCGGCGCGGCGCGGTGAAGCTCATGAACGCGTGCAGCCGCGTGCCGGGCACGGCCATCGAATACATGATGCCGCTGCACATCCCGTCGTCCTGCATCGTCTGCAGGAAGCCGTCGAGCGCGGCCGGGCTCACGCACGAGTCGTCGTCGCGCTCGCGGTGTTCGCGGCGCAATTGCTGCAGGTCCCACACGATCGGCATGTTGCACACGCGCGCGCCGAGCGTGCGCGGATCGACGTCGTGATGGTTGTGACGTACGTAGTCGCCGCGATAGGTGGCCGGCGTGAATGCTTCGTGCAGGTAGAGACTTTCGACGCGCTCGCGCGCGAATTCGAGGGCGAAGTACGCGAACGTCGAGAAGCCTGTCAGATGCAGCAGGCTCGTGACGATCCGGTTGCGCTCGGCCGTGCTCTGTGCGTGCGCGAGCGTATCGGCGACGCCGAGCTTCGGCGCGTGCGGCTGCGCGACGTCGCCGCGTTTCACGTCGTCGCACCAGACGACCTGCACGGTGCGCTCGCGCAGCGTGTCCGCGCAGGCGTTCAATCCGCGCGACGAGCGGGACAAGGTGGTTGGGGCGACCGCTTCTTCATGCAATGCAATATCGGACATGAGCCATCCCTCGGAATCGACGCGCATCGCCTGGCGGCGGCCGTATCGTGTACGGCATTCGCGGCGGTGCGACCGAGCATCGTTGTGATATGCGCCGATCGTCATCCCTGACGAAACGCGGGGGCATTGTACAAAAATGCCGGTGTGTGGGTAATATGCCGTAATACTAATTGCGGCGAAAGGTTCATGTTCGTGCGCATATAACGACGACCAGAAAATCATAAAGAAAAGACCAGATCGTGACGGGGCGCAGTTTCACATATTGGGAAAGGGCGGGCTCCTCATGACATATGCTGACGGCGCACCACGCGTCGAGTGGTTCTCACAAGCCGATATAGCGGCCGCCGCCGCTTATTCGAACGAATATCACGCAATCGAGCGTGACGTTTTTACCGGTATTCAAATCACGTCCGGTAAAACCGACCTTGCGTCATTCGATTTCGCGCAATGCCATGCGCGATTGCGGCAAATCGGATTCAGTACGCTCGGTTACGGCGCGTACGAAATGATCGGGCGGCGCATTCTGCGCGCGCATCTGCTGCGCGACCTCGCGCCGGCGACGTTCATGCAGCCGTTCATCGAAGGGATGCTGTACGAAAGCGACCCGCGCTTCGCGCAGGTGCGACAAAGCGGCTTCCCGGTCGCGTGGCGGCTCGACGAGATCGAGGCGGCCGCGCACGGCAGCGGCGACCGCAAGGTGCTGGCGCTCGCCGGCCACTTGCGTGCGCACGCAATGAACAGCGGCGTGATCTTCAGCCTGTCGGCGCCGCGGCTCGACCTGCGCGTCGCGGTAAATGTGACGTCGGAAACGCACGGCACCGAATGGATCGACGATCGGGTGATCGGCGGCGCGCTGTCGGTCAGTCTGGCCGTGCATCGCGTCGCGCTGCCGTTCCTCGAGGCGCGGGTCGCGCGCATGCGCGGCTTCGCGCTCGGCGACGAGCAGCAGCAGGTGCTCGACCGGCTCGTGCACGGGCTGTCCGACCAGGAGATCGCGAGCGCGCTGCGCACGTCGCTGCACAAGGTCGGGCACCACATCCGCTCGCTCGAAAAACTCTTCAACGTACAGAACCGCGCGCAGCTCGCGTACCTCGCCGCGCGCCGGCTGCCGTCCTGACCCGACCCCTGCCGCAGGCGCGCGCCGGCGGCCCGGCGCGCGATGGAAGCGGTTCCGGCGGCGCGTGCCCGAGCCGGCCGCCGGGTTTCGTAGTCCGATTCGATCGTCTGAGGAAAACGCGCTTTCACGCTACGAGGCGCGCTTCTTTTTCCGCCGTTTCCCGTCGCTACACTCGTCCCATTCAACGGTCCGCGCAGCACGGGGAAGGGTTGCCCGTGCCAGCCGGCGATAACGACAGGACGACGGCACGATGGCTGAACCGAAGGCGCTCCCCCGCGACTGGCAGCGGTTGTTTTCCGCCGGCCGCGGCGTGTCCGGACGGCGCCTCGGGGGCGCGTCGCCGCGCGCCGACCTGTTTCTCGCGACCTTCATCGTCGCGGTCGTCGCGCTGTTCATCCTGCCGCTGCCGCAGGCCGCGCTCGACGGGATGATCTCGCTGAATCTGGCGGCGAGCGTCGTGCTGCTGACGGTGTCGACGTACGTGCCGTCGGCGGTCAGCTTCTCGTCGTTTCCGGCGCTGCTGCTGTTTACGACGCTGTTCCGGCTCGCGCTGAACATCGCGTCGTGCAAGCTGATCCTGCTGCATGCGAACGCCGGCCACGTGATCGACGCGTTCGGGCGGCTGGTGGTCGGCAACAACGTGGTGGTGGGCGGCGTGGTGTTCCTCGTGATCGCGGTCGTGCAGTTCATCGTGATCGCGAAAGGGTCGGAGCGGGTGGCCGAAGTCGGCGCGCGCTTCTCGCTCGATGCGATGCCCGGCAAGCAGATGAGCATCGACGCGGACTTGCGCGCGGGCATCATCAGCGCCGACGAAGCGCGCGAGCGTCGCGAGAAACTCGAGCAGGAATCGCAGATGCACGGCGCGATGGACGGCGCGATGAAGTTCGTGAAGGGCGACGCGATCGCGGGCCTCGTGATCGCGTTCATCAACATCGTCGCGGGGATCGCGGTCGGCACGCTGATGCACGGGATGGACATCGGCGAAGCGCTGCAGCGTTACGCGATTCTGACGGTCGGCGACGGGATGGCGTCGCAGATTCCGTCGCTGCTCGTGTCGATCGCGGCCGGCATCGTGACGACGCGCGTCGCGACGCGCGATGCGCGGCAACGCCAGCTCGGCGAACAGCTCGGCGAGCAACTGGGTGCGCATCCGCGCGCGTTGCTGATCGCGGCGTTCGTGCTGAGCGGTTTTCTCGTCGTGCCCGGTTTCCCGAAATGGTCGTTCGCGCTGATCGCGCTCGGCCTCGGCGCCTTCGCGTTCTCGCAACTGAAGCGCAAGACGTCCGCGCCGAGCTTCAACCTGATTCATGTCGCGGGGCGCGTCGGTGCGGCCGACGACGGCCAGCCCGCGAAGGTGTCGCACGCGGCGGGCGTCACATCGCTGATCGCGGTGTCGCTGTCCGACGACCTGCGCACGAACCTGAACCTCGCGCAATTGCAGGCGGCGCTGTCGAGCGCGAAGGCGCGCGTCGACGCGGACATCGGCACGGTGTTCCCGCGCATCACGCTGAACGACGACGAAGGCGCGCCGGCCGGCACGTACCGGATCTACCTGCAGGACGTGCTCGTCGCGCACGGCGCGCTGAAGCCGGGCTGGCTGCTGTGGGACGGCGTCGCGCCGCTGCCCGAGCGCGCGGAGCGCCAGCCGGCCGAAGCGTTCGGCCCGTTCGCGACCGCGCTGTGGATCAAGCCCGACGGCGCGGCGCCGGACGGCAAGTGGCTGTCGAGCGAGAGCGCGCTGGCCGCGCACGTCGAGCAGATCGTGCGCCAGCACGCGGACGAGCTGCTCGGCATCCAGGAGACGCAGGCGCTCGTGCATCTGGTGCGCCGTGATCATCCGGAGCTCGTCGGCGAACTGACGCGGCTCGTGCCGCTGCAGCGCGTGACCGAAGTGTTGCGCCGCCTGCTGGCCGAACAGGTGCCGATCCGGAACCTGCGCGTGATCTTCGAGAGCCTGATCACGTGGGCGCCGAACGAGCCCGACGACGTGATCGCGCTGGTCGAACTCGTGCGCGTCGACCTGCGCCGGATGATCACCGATCGTCACGCGGGTACGGCGCGCCAGCTGCGGGTCGTGCTGTTCGAGCAGAACCTGCAGGAGCGGATCGAGAGCGCGGTGATGCGCACCAAGCAGGGCAATTTCCTCGCGCTGTCGAGCGCGGTCAAGCAGGACATCGGCGAACAGGTGCGCGCGATCGTGCAGGCCGCGCAGGCGGCCGGCCCCGGCGGCCACGGCAACGCGCAGGGTGGCGCGCGGCTCGCGGTGATGGTCGCGCTCGGCGCGCGCCGCTACGTGAAGACGATCCTGCAGCCGGTGCTGCCCGAACTCGCGGTGCTGTCGTACCAGGAAGTCGAGGAGGACGTGCAGTTGCATACGGTCGGCTGGGTGAAGAACCCGCCGGACGACGGCACGGTCGGCGCGGGCGCCGACGTGCGCGCGCCGGGAGCCGCGCAATGACGAGCTCGACGATCCTCGACCTGACGCGCCAGGCGCTGATGCTCGTGCTGCTGCTGTCGCTGCCGATCGTGCTGATCGCGACCGTCACGGGCCTCGTCGTCGCGATCCTGCAGGCCGTCACGCAGGTGCAGGACGCCAATATCGGCATCGCGGTGCGGCTGATCGCCGTGATGGTCGCGCTCGTGCTGCTGTCGGGCTGGCTCGGCGGCGAAGTGCTGCGCTTCGCGCAGCAGGCGCTGGAACGCATGTTCGTTTCTTCCACAGGAGTCCTTTGATGCGTCGACGCGTCGCCTCGATCCGGTTTCAACCGCGCAGCCTGCAACGGGCCGCGCTTGCCGTGTGCGCGACCGCGCTGCTCACGGCGTCGCTGTGCATGGCGCCCGCGCAGCATGCGCGCGCCGCGGACCTGCGCTGGCGCAACAAGCCGTTCACGATCGTCGCAAACGGCAAGAAGATCGGCGACTTCATCCGCGAGCTCGCGTCGTCGCAGGGCGTGACGGCGGTGGTCGACCCGAAGGTCGACGGCGTGATCAGCGGCCGCTTCTCCGGCACGCCGCAGCAGACGCTCGACACGATCTGCTCGACCTACGGGCTCACGTGGTACTACGACGGCTCGTTCCTGTACGTCGATCCGGCCGACCAGTCGCAGACGCAGATGATCCCGATTCCGCCGAATGCGTCCGGCGAAATCGGCCGCGCGCTGCAGGCGATGCAGATTCCGGACAAGCGCTACACGCTGGTGATCAACGACCGCGCGAACAGCGTGTACGTGGCCGGCCCGCGCCGCTATGTCGAGCTCGTGCGGCAGGCGGTCGGCTCGGTTGGCGATCCGTCGGCGAACGGCGCGCATGCGGACATCCGCGCGTTCCGGCTGAAATACGGCTGGGCGTCGGACTTCACGATCAACCGCTCGGGCAAGGAAGTGACGGTGCCGGGCGTCGCGACGATCCTGCGCCGGCTGTTCGGCAAGGGCGGCGGCACGACCGCGGCGCCGTCCAGCACGCCGCTCGGGCAGGCCGCGCGCCAGGTGAAGCTCGGCTCGGGGCTGACGATCGCGGTGCCGCGGCTCGACTTTCCCGACATTTCCGGCGGCCCGCGGCAGGGCGGTTATGGCGGGGCGGACGGCAGCATGGGCGGCGGCTTCTCGCCGTTCTCGAACAACGGCGGCGGCGACACGCTGCCGCAGATCGTCGCCGACCCGGCGATCAACGCGGTGATCGTGCGCGACCTGCCGGAGAACATGTACCGCTACCAGTCGCTGATCGGCCAGCTCGACGAGCGGCCGCGCATCGTCGAGATCAACGTGACGATCATCGACATCAACGAGGATTCGCTCGACAGCCTCGGGATCGACTGGCGCCTGCACACGACGCACGGCGACGTGCAGATCGGCAACGGCCAGAACGCGCTGAACGGCAACACGCAGTACAACGGCGCCGGCAATCCGCCGCTGACGTTCGGCATCGGCACGTCGGAAACCGGGCAGACGGGCGCCTTCATGCCGACCGGCATCGCGCTGACCGCGTCGATCGGCGGGTCGCTGCGCAACTACCTGCTCACGCGCGTGAACGCGCTCGCGCAGAAAGGCCAGGCGCAACTGCGATCGAAGCCGAAGGTGCTCGCGCTCGACAACACCGAGGCGATCCTCGAGAACCTCACGCAGTTCTACGTGCAGGTGCCGGGCTATCAGGATTCGTCGCTGTACAGCGTGACGACCGGCACCAGCATCAAGGTGACGCCGATGATCGTCGACGAGGCGATCCGCAACGCGGCGGCCGTGTCGGGCAACCCGCAGAGCGTGATGATGTCGATCGACATCCAGGACGGCAACATCGTGCCGGGGCAGGCGGTGTCGAACGTGCCGGTGATCCAGCAGCGCAACATCGTCACCAAGACGATGATCGACGAAGGCAAGAGCCTCCTGATCGCCGGTTTCAACGACGACGAGGTGCGGCTGAACAAGAGCGGCGTGCCCTGGCTGTCCGACATCCCGCTGATCGGCAACCTGTTCAAGTACACCGACAAGTCGGGCAACCACATGGAGCGGTTCTACCTGCTGACGCCGCGGGTCGTGACGAGCGCGTCGATGTATGCGCCGGACGGCTCGCCGGTGAATCCGGGCGTCGACGGTCCGGCGAACCAGGAAGGGATGTCGATGTATCGCCCGCCGGACAACGACGTCACGGTGCCGCTGACGCCGAAGCCGCTGCCCGGCACGAAATTCGGTCCGCCCGCGTTGCCGCCGCCGAAGGATACGGCGGCGTCGCAGCCCGCGGCGACGACCGCAGGAGTGGTCACGCATGTCGACGAGCATCATTGATCCGCACGGCGACGGCGCATTGCCCGGCGGCGCGGCGGGCGGGGCCGGCTCGGCCGCCGCGCTCGCGTCGCCGTGGAACCTGTGCTTCCTGAGCGGGCCGATGTACGGCCGCACGATGTCGCTCGCGCGCGGCGCGAACTGGGTCGGCACGGCGGCCGACTGCGAGGTGATCCTGCCCGATCGCGAGATCGGCGCGAAACAGGTGTGCCTGCAGGTCGGCGCGCTCGCGGTGACGGTGCAGAACCACGGCGGCGACGCCGGCGCGCCGGTGCTGTTCAACGACGAGCCGCTCGGCACCGGCCGCCGCTCGTTGACGCCGAACGACGTCGTGACGGTCGGCTCGATCCGGCTCGGCATCGCACGGCATGCGCAGGCGAGCGTCGCGGTGCCCGACGAAACCGATGCGCCGGACGCCGCGCGCGAAGCCGCGTGGCTCGGCTGGCTCACGGGCGGGCTACGGCGGCTGGGCAGCCGGCGGCTCGTGATCGCGCTGGTCGCGCTGTGGGTCGGCGTGCTGCTCGGCGCGCTCGGCTACGGCTTCGTCGCGTGGTCGGGGCGGCTGCCGTGGCAGCACGAATCGGTGCTCGCGCGCACGCACCGGCTGCAGCAACTGCTGCACGCGTATCCGGAGCTGGCGGTCGCGCCGCGCGACGACGGCGTGATCGTGTCGGGCTACGTGAGCGACCCGGCCGCGCGCGAGCGCGTCGCGCAGATCGTCGCGGGCGTCGACAACGCGGCGCTCGGCAACATCTACGTGGTCAGCGATCTCGTGGCGACCGCGCAGACCTATTTCAGCGACACGGCGCTGACGGTCACGTATCTCGGCCGCGGCCGGATCGAGCTGACGGGCACGGCCGCGCGCGCGCAGATCGAGCCGCGCATCCGCAACTACATGAAGGACGCGCGCCCGGCGCTCGAGGTGGTCGATCACGTGCGCGATGCCGATGCGGCCGCGCCGCGCACGGCGACGACACTCGGCGGCACGGCGGGCATTCCGGAGATCACGACCGTGTTCGCCGGCGACGGCGACCAGCGCTACATCGAGACGGTCGACGGCAGCCGCTATTTCGAAGGCGCGCGGCTGAAGGAGGGCGCGACCGTCGTGTCGATCGGCCCGGACGAGGTCGTGTTCGAACGCAACGGCCAGCGCATCACGATGCCGCTCGGCGGCCCGTCGGCGCGTGCGCCCGAGCAGGCGCCGGCGCCGCCCGTGGCGCCGCTCGCGAGCGGTGCGGCGGCGGGCGTCGCGCAGCCGGTGC